>CASEHR010000081.1 GCA_949287785.1 uncultured Bacillota bacterium
AATAGTTTTCCGCTTCGGTGATCTTAAAGGTATCGTATTCGATATCGCCATAATGGTTTTTGTCACTGAGCACAAAGAGTACCACCGCATATTCACCGGTATCTCTGGCTTCATCTACTGCCAGCCACTTGTTGTCTTGCTTTCTATACCATTCGATGAAAGTCGCTCCTTCGCTGTCACCATGGTCGATCTTCGGATCATCGACCGATCTGCCGTCATAGGTCTTGTCAGAAATGAGTGAAGCCATATGGGTATTAGGGTCATCCTGAGTTATCATATAGATGCGCGAAGTCGACGAAGAACGGTAATTATTCGTTTCACTTACCTTTGCGACCACCTCATAGATACCGGCATCTATCGGTGTTTCACTGATCAAGTTCCATTTGAGATCTAAGTCTAGTTCATAGTATTCATAGGTGATAACACCGCCCGACATAGCTACAGCCTCGATCGGATGAGCCGTACCATCGAATTTATAAGTCAGTCTTTTCGATATATGGATCGCCGGATCAGCTTTTTCGATCGTAAAAACGAATTCCGGATCAGAACTTAGATAGAAATCATTTTCTGGTGTCGATACGACCAGCTTGTATTCGCCGGCATCTACCGGTGCCTCCGCCAGGCCATTTCCGTCTATATCTTTATAACCGATTGAATGATCCAGATCCTGATCGATCGCTATTTCCGGTACGAACGGCGACCCGTCATAGACCTTGGTGGGGTTATTTAAGGTGATCATCGGTTTTTCTTTTTGTATCTGAAGATCAAGTGTCACATTGATATAGTTCCCATTATCAACGGCGTAGCGATAAGTAATATCGGTACCGGGCTTATAATCTCTGAACTCATTGCCGACGATGATCGCTCCTTTAAGATCATTGACTTTAGACAGATCGATATCCTTTAAGTGATCGGTGATACGAAAACTTGCACCACTGACATTCAACGTGAGTGTTGTATCCTTTGTATATCTTGGCTTGATATTTGAATAGATGTTCAGATATGCCAGTGGACTTCCGCTTGTATCAACAAGGCGCAGTGAAGGATTATTCTTAAGATCTAAGCCATTGATCTGGGTATTATGCAATACGAGATACTCCAGCTTATGCATCGATGAGATATCGATCTCTTCGATACCGACGTTTGTAATATTGATACTTGTCAGCTCACTGAGACCTTCGGTATTCAGTTTATCTATCAGTATATTTTCCAGATAGAGTGTAGATAAAGATACTGCTTTACTGATATCGATATCTTTTACATCGGTATCGATCATCATCAAAGATATCAATGATGTGCACTTACTGAGATCAAGCTGCTTAAGCTTCTTTGCATTCTCAAGGGTCAGATAAGCCAACTTAGAAGACGGAAGCGTCAGACCTTCAAGATCTAAAAGACCTCTGAGGTGGACCTGCACAAGAGACTGATTACCAGCGAGGTCGATCGAAGTCAGGGAAGTGTTTTCCGACCAGAATTGTTCAAGGTCTTCAAGACCGTCCGTTTTGACAGCGGTGATCGACTTACCGACCAAATATAAGATCTTTAAAGATCTGTTCGCACTGACATCAACAGTTTTGACTTCAGTATTGGAAACACTTAAAGACTCGAGGTTTATGAAATGACCGATACCTTCGATACTGCCTACATCATTTGGCAGATCTTCGATCTTTGTGGCTTTCTCTATTTCGCTTTCAGACAGATAACCATCCTTATCGTCATCAAAATGAGCGCTGATATAGCTTCTGAAATACGGATCCGGGAAATGCGCTTCATCTATAGTTATAGTTTCGGCGCTGATAGTAAATGCGGATATAACGATAGCGATGATCATTATTATCAATATGTATATTTTCTTTCTCATACCTTCATCATACACCTTTTTATTATAAATACCATCAATATGCTGTACTGATACAAATCGATGTACCATATGACCTCTTGACAAGAAGACTATAATTTAAGGTATAGGAGGTCTTAAGATGAAAGTTTTGATCATAAACGGCAGTCCGCGAATCGGCGGCAATACCGCTATTGCGCTGGCTGAGATGCAAAAGGTCTTTGCGGAAGAAGGCATTGAAACAGAAGAAGTCCAGATCGGTCAGAAAGCGATCAGAGGCTGCATAGCTTGTGGCTTCTGTCATGAAAACGGAAGATGTGTTTTCAATGATGAAGTCAATGAGATCAACGCCAGATTTGCTGAGGCTGACGGTTTAATAATTGCCAGTCCGGTCTATTACGCATCAGCTAATGGTACGCTGATCTCCTTTTTAGACCGCTTGTTCTATAGTTCGAATTTCAACAAGACGATGAAAGTCGGTGCCAGCGTGGTCGTCGCAAGGCGCGGCGGCATCAGCGCGACCTTTGATGAGCTCAACAAGTACTTCACGATCTGCGGCATGCCGGTCGCATCGAGCCAATACTGGAACGGTGTCCATGGCAGCGATAAAGGCGAAGCCAATGAAGATGCCGAAGGCTTACAGACGATGCGGACCCTGGCCCGCAATATGTCTTTTCTCATCAAGAGTATTGCCCTGGGAAAAGAAAAATACGGTCTTCCCGAAAAGGAAAAACCGCAACGGACAAACTTCATCAGATAAAAAGAGCAGCTGCTCTTTTTATTATGGACACAACACAATCATCGGTCATGACGATTTAATGATGATTTAATATAACTTCAAAAATGCAGATATTAAAATAATTCCGGTGAGATCATGCGTTTAAACGGAAAAGAGATCAAAAACACTGATGACCATAAGATCAAAGTGAGGTTTCTGCTCTTTGTCGGGGTGATGATATTCGTCCCGATCATCGCCATAATGATCCTTGACTGGTTTATCAATAACGATCAGTTAACGGTCGGAATATCAGGCTATATCCAAAACGCCGTCATCTATAGTATGCTTGCCGGCTTCAGCATCTTTATCGCTATCGGTATTCTGTTTAGACTGGTCAGGGAAAGAAAAGGCTTTAAAAAAACAAGTTTGAGCATTCTGGGGATCATTATATTATCGGCGTTGTCATTCTTTTTGATCAAGCCGGTGATCTCAGATGTCTTTTATCTTCATGATCCGTTGTCTATCAGCTTATACCGTCTTTCGTTTGCTGATGAGTGGGGTATTGGTGATTCGCCGGTAAGCTATTATCTTGAAGGTTATGACATGACAAACAACTACCGTAGTTTCAGGATCAGCAAAGATCTTTACGATAAAGGAAAAACGATTCTGCAGGATGGTGATCTCTATGCCAAAGTTGCTTATCTGCCCAATACCGGAAGCGTGATCGAACTGACATTGCTCACTGATTTCGCTGATATAGATATCAATGAAGATTCTCCGATCATAGATGAAGACTGGCGATCTTATGCTCTGTCGATAAACGGCATCATATATGAACTGCCGGTCTCGCTTGATAGATTTATCGAAAACGGCTGGCATATCGAAGAAGATGAGTCGGTGGTGCTGAAAGGAAATGATGAAGCGTATGGAAGTTATGACTATAAGCGTATCCATCTTATAAGCGACAGCGATCAGATGCTCAGCGCTGTTGTCTATAATACCGGTGAAGATGATATCGCTCTGAAAGATGGTATCATCGGTGGTCTTTCTATGATCTACGGCAATTATGATTACGCTCCAAAAGGCAATATTCTGCCCGGTGGGCTGTATCTTGGAATATCGACATATGATGATGTACTGGCAAGCTATGGAACGCCAAGTGAAAGCTATGAGCGATCACTGACTTACCGCAATGAAAACGGAAGTTATTGGGTCTTGTGGTTTGATAACGATGACCATCTGGACGAGATCATCGTCCATCATCAGCCTTATTACCGAAGCTATTAGATACTATATCTATATATAAAACTGCCGCCTGAATGGCGGCAGTCTGTATTTTATTCTTCGTCCAGATCGACTTTTGCTTCTTTGATGACTTTATCAGCCACTAATTGCGGAGCCGGTTCATAGCGATCGAATTCGATCACATAAGTACCTCGTCCCTGCGTCATCGACCTTAACTCGGTCGCGTATTTGGTCATCTCTGCCATCGGTACTTCCGCATCGATCTTCTGGTCACCATCATCTGTCAGTTCCATACCGACGATCATCCCGCGGCGCTTGTTGAAGTCACCGACGATCGTACCGGTGTATTCCTCCGGCACAAGGACAGTGACTTTACCGATCGGTTCAAGAATGATCGGTTTGGCCTTCGGCATTCCGTCTTTATATGCCAATCTGGCTGCAGCCTTGAAGGCAATCTCCTTTGAATCGACTTCGTGATATGAGCCATCATACAAAGTGGCTTTGACACCGACGACTTTATAACCAGCCAGGACACCTTTTTCCATGCATTCTCTGAGACCCTGTTCGACAGCCGGGAAATACTGTTTAGGTACGGCGCCACCGAAGACTTCTTCTTCAAAGACCATCTCTTCACTGTCACATGGTTCAAATCTGACCTTGACATGACCATACTGGCCGGCACCGCCTGATTGCTTTTTATGTTTTCCTTCCGCTTCGACCTTGCCTCTGATGGTCTCACGGTATTGGACTTTCGGTTCTTTGGTCGTGATCTCGACCTTGTATTTATTCTTGAGCTTGTTGACGACGACATCGATCGCCTGGTCGCCCATCGCATAGAGGACTTGTTCGTGAGTCTCGTTGTTTCTTATAAAGCGCAAAGACCGGTCTTCTTCTAAGATCCGTTGCAGGGCAAAGGACATCTTGTCTTCATCAGCCTTGGTCTTCGGTGCGATCGCATAGCCAAGCATCGGGTTAGGGAATTCGATAGCTCGGTAATGGATACCGCTGTCTTTAGTCGTCAGCGTATCATTGGTCTGGGTGTATTGCAGTTTGACGACAGCGCCGATATCACCGGTAAACAATTTACCGACAGCGATCTGATTCTTGCCTTTGATGATATAGATCTGATTGATCTTCTCTGCCTGACCTTTATTGGAATTGTAGATCTGGGAATCAGCTGTCAAAACACCGCTCATGACCTTGATATAGGAGATCTTGCCGACAAACGGATCGACGATCGTCTTGAAGACCTGTGCACTGAAAACTTCGTTCTCATTGGTCTCTAAGATGACTTCCTTATCGTCTTTGTCATAGGCGACGACGGTGCCTTTTTCAGCATAGCTCGGGAAGTATTCAGTGATCAGATCGAGCAACCTTTCGATACCGATACAGTTGGCGGCACTGCCGCAGTAGACCGGTCTGATATCACCGCTGCGGACACCGATCCTCAGGCCTTTTGCCAGTTCACCTTCATTGAACTCTTCACCGGAGAAGAATTTTTCCATCAGCTCATCGTCAGTCATGGCGATCGCTTCGGCGATCTGGCCATAGTATTCTTCAACTTCTGCTTTATAAGCTTCCGGTACTTCTTTGGCATTTTCATGATCTGAATATAACCAGGCTTTTTTACGCAGGATATTGATCGATCCGATGACCTTGCCGTTTTCGACCATCGGCAGTTCAAACGGAATGACGGTCTTACCGAACTTATCGCGCAATTCGGTATATGTCTTATCAAATGAGGCATTCTCATCATCGATCTTGTTGATGAAGAAGATCGTCGGCATCTTGGCCTTGCTGACGAGTTTATAGGCTTTTTCGGTGCCGGACTGGATACCATCTTTGGCCGAAACGACGATGACGGCATTATCACCGACCGCAAAACCGCTGGCTAGCTCACCTTCAAAATCGAGATAGCCCGGGACATCGATAAAGTTAATCTTCCGGTTCCGCCACTCACATGGTGCGATCGCACAGAAGACCGACATCCCTCTTTTTACCTCTTCAGGATCAAAGTCGACAGTGCTGTTGCCATCTTTGGCTGAGCCCATCCTTTCGATCGCTTTGGTAAAGTACTCACTGGCTTCGACCAATGTCGATTTACCCGCTTGTGAGTGCCCAAGTAAAACAACGTTACGAATATCGTTTGCTAAATAATCCTTCATTTTCTATCCCCTTTCCTACTTCAGATAACCCTTGAGTTCTTCAAAACATTCGGTCCGGACATAGTGGATAGCTTTATTGCCTTCATTATCCATGACATCTTTGTCAGCACCGCGGTTGAGCAGGTAGATGACAAGGTCGGAATAACCGCCATAGCTCGCCCGCATCAGACATGTGCAGCCGTTATTGTCCTGCTTATTGACATCGGCACCCTGTGCCATCAGATAGTGGATGACATCGACTTTAAAAGCCAGCACCGCTTCCATCAGGGCTGTACGGCCTTTATTGTCCTGCGCATCGACTCTGGCGCCTTTTTCGATCAGGTATTCGCATACTTCCAGATTGCCTAAAAAAGCTGCCCGCATCAAAGCAGTGCGGCCGTTATTGTCATGGGAATTGACATCAGCACCGGCTTCGACCAGCATCTTGCAGATGTCCAAGTGATCTTTCTTGGCGGCTCCCATCAAAGCTGTCTTATTATCTTTATCGCGTGCCCTGACATTGGCGCCATTATCGATCAAGGTCGCGACGATGTCCGAATAGCCACGCTTTGCACTGCGCATGAGGCCGGTCCGGCCATCACCATTAGCCATGTTGACATCAGCGCCCTTAGCGATCGTCGCACATACCTTGGCGAAATCACCGCTGGCACAGGCATCAAAGAATTCTTTATTTACCGTTTGATCCATGATTTATTCCTCCTTTAAGTAAATAAAAAGGTGAACACACAAATTCACCCTAAAAAACGCTTTTACTCATTGAAACATCAGCTACAAGTGTAGCCACTGGTACCCTTAAGACAATGTTTTCTTGATGATCCCTTTTCATATCGATACCTCTGTTTCTGTTTCTAGTGTAAACGCTTAGAAGTGAAAAATCAATATGAAGTTTTTGAAAATTTTTACAGAAGAAATCACCTGAGTGACTTGTGGATCTCTTTGTAGTCCGGCATATACAGCTCCAACAGTTCATGGAATCGTTTGGAGTGATTGGGCAATAAAAAGTGGACACACTCATGCCAGAAGACGGCTTCAAGACACTTCGGTTCATAATGGACGAGCAATTCATTGAGCTCGATGATATTTCTATCGCTGTAGCAGACGCCCCAGCGAGACTTGACCAGACGGTATCTGATCACCGGTTCCTGACGATATCCGTGATCTTTTAAGATCGAAAGATATCTGTCTTTAAATCTACCAATTTCATGATCCAGGACCTTAGCCGCATGGGCATAAAAAACCTGTCTGGCTTTCTTCTCATCCCCCTTAGGCGCATAGACGACGATCTCATCATCCCTGATCGCGACCTTGGAGTGACCATCCCTGATACTGAGCTTATATCTTTTGCCAAGGTAATAGATCGGATCGTGAAAACCCTTTTTGGATCGTGATATGTTCAATATCGACTCAACGATCCACTTTTCCTTCTCTTCGATCAGCTTATAGATGTAGGCTTCGCTTGTCCCATCCGGACAGGTAACTAATAAAACTTGCGCATTCAGCAAGCGCAAGTAGATATTTTTGATCGGCCGATGTCTGATGATGACTTCTAAGTCATGACCCATTACTTTCATCTGACCAGTTTCTTGAAATGACCGAAAGCGATCGTCTTCGGACCGGTATGTGAAAGAATGACCGGACCAAACCTTTCGATGAGAACTTCTTCACCGGTCATCGCTTTTAATCTATCCGCAATGTCTTTGGCATCTTCCGGGCGGTGATCATGGATGACCATCCAGTATTCACTTTCCTTATCTGGGATATCACTGACATACTCAAGTCCTCTCTGGATCGCTCTTTTTTCCGTCCTGACTTTGTCAAAGACATCGATCTTACCGTCACCTTTGATCTCAAGGATCGGCACGATCTTTAAGAGGTTGGCTAAAGATGCAGCCGCTTTTGAGATCCTGCCTCCCATCCGTAAATAATTGATATCATAAGGGATGATAAGGGCTTCCATTTTATCTCCTGCTTCAATGATATCTCTTACTTCTTCCATCGTCTTGCCCGCATCGAGCAGTATCTTGGCATCGCGTGCCAAGATCGCCAATGGAAAACATGCGCACTTGGCATCGACGACTACGACTTTGCCTTTGTAGAACTTGGCCAATTGATATGCACTCTGATACTGACCGCTTAGACCGCCGCTTAAAGGGATATGCAAAACACCGTCATAATCCCGTAATAATTCATCGTATTTGTTTTTCAGGATACCTTGCGATACCTGTGCCGTCTTGGCTAATTTCCCCTTGGCAAACAAATCATAAAGCTTGTCGCTGTCGATATCAACACCTTCCAGATATTCTTTATCATCAACGACGATCGGCATCCTCACAACACTGATGCCCAGGTCTTTTTCATCCTGAATACTGGCATCACAGCCAGAATCTGTCAAAACAGCTATTTTTTTCATGATAAGACGATTATAGCATATAAACCACCGACTGTGATTATGACATCGAAAAAAGAGATTTCGATCGGTCGATACACATATGACCATGAAAGAAGTCATTATTCGACCTTTTCGGGATACCTTCAAATATTGAGATCGATCATATCGCAAGGTCATTTACCCATGACATAATATATCCTCCGGTCTTGCCGGAGGACAAACAACATAGTTATCGTGAAGATCTTTTCAGTATCATCGAAAATACTATAGATCTCTCATCCTATTTCTTTTTACCTTTAGCTTTCTTCTTGCGTGGCTTTTGTACCTTCGCGCTGAAGATGATCCCGGCAAAAGGTGCCAGATCGATCGTGATGCTGTGTGTAAAACCGTGGCGCTTGCGCCGTTTAGCCTTGATCGGTGTGAAATTACACATATTACAACCGCTGTAGATGTCTTTTTCACTGTTCATGATCTCCGTGTAAGTCCCGCCATAAGGTACACCGATATCATATCCATGATAAGAGATCGGCATCATATTCAGTACGACGACCAAGACCTCCTTTTCATCTTCCCGATAATAGCTGAAGATGCTTTGGGCATTATTGTTGACATCGATCCATTTGAAATAATGCCAGTCGTAATCATCACGATAAAGACACGGATGATTCTTGTAGATGAGCGACATATCCTTGAAGAAACGATGGAATGAATCGTGCTGCGGATATTCAAGCAGTGACCAGTCCATTTCTTTCTTCTCATCAAATTCCCTGAACTGAGCGATCTCATTACCCATGAAATTGAGTTTTTTGCCTGGATGGGTAAACATGTAGACAAAGAGATTCCGGCAAAGATGGAATTTTTCTTCATAAGTCCCGAACATCTTATCGACGATCGTGCCTTTGGAGTGAACGACTTCATCATGCGACAAAGGCAAGAGGAACTTCTCGTTATAGAAATAAGCCATCGAAAAAGTCATCAGATCATGATGATACTTACGATATTCATGATCCATCTTATAATAACGCAAAGTGTCATTCATCCATCCGAGATCCCATTTGTAGTCAAAGCCCAAGCCATCCCATTTGGTCTCGACCGTGACTTTCGGATAATCTGTCGAATCCTCTGCTATCAACATGACGTCTTTATGCCGTTTCTTGATCGTGTCATTGAGGTCCTTGATAAATTTCAGACCTTCGACATTCTCACCCAGATCACGATTGCCTTTGTGATAGATGAAGTGCGATACCGCATCAAAGCGCAGCCCATCGATATGATAACGGCTGAGATAGAAATCAGCACTCGACTTCAAAAAAGATCTGACCGGTGCGCTGTTCAGGTTGAAATAGTAAGTCCCCCATTCCGACTGCTGCAGGTGCGCCTCCGGATATTCAAACATCGGTTTGAAATCATAATCCCGCAATCCCCAGTCATCAGGCACAAAATGGACATAGACGACATCCAGGATGACGCCGATCCCGGCATTATGACATTCGTCGATGAACTCCATGAGGTCATATGGCGTACCATAACGTGAAGTAGCGGCAAAAAAGCCGGCTGACTGATAACCCCAGGAACCATCAAAAGGATGTTCAAAGACTGGCATCAGTTCGATATGGGTAAAGCCGTTTTCTTTGACATAGGGGATCAGTGTCTCTTTGAGATGACGATAGGTATTGAGCTCATCATCACTCTCATTTTTAAAACCATTGATATGCACTTCATAGATATTGACCGGATCGGCATAACTGAAACGACGGCTCTTCAGATAGTCTCTGTCCTGCCATTTGTAGTAATCGAGATCATACATCACCGATGCATTACCCGGTCTTTTTTCCCCGTAATAGGCAAAGGGGTCGATCTTGTCATGGTATGTATCCTTATCACGATATATCCGGAAACGATACATATAATAAGGATCCATATCCTCAATGACCGTTTCATAGACACCACGGTCATCGATCTTCTTTAGCGGATAAGGCTTATAATCATTGAAGTTCGTGATCAGTTCGACCTTATAGGCACTTTCGACCCATACGGTGAACCTTGTCCCTTTTTTGTCCCGATGACAACCGAAAAGCTTGTATGCTTCGCTGTCAAGGCCGGCAAAGAAGAGATCAAAACGTGGATCTTTCATAATATCACTTATTCAGAGCCCTTTCGTATACCTCTTCATACTCTCTGGCACTCTTGGCAAACGATACATCGTACTTCATGGCATTTTTGATCATCATCGACCAATCCTGCGGCCGGTCATAATAAGTGTCATAAGCATAGTCAAAGACATGCTGCATCGCAAAGAGGTCATATGGACCAAAACTGAAACCTCTGCCCTCTTTTGTATATTCGTTATAAGGATCGACTGTATCTCGTAGACCGCCGGTCTCTCTTACAAGCGGTAAGGTACCATAGTGCATGGCGATGAGTTGCGAGATACCGCACGGTTCAAACTTGCTCGGCATCAAAAGCATATCCAGACCGGCATATAGCTGATGAGCCAATGCCTCATTATAGCCGCAATAATAGACACATCTGGTCTTATATCTCTCTTCCATCATCTTGAGCTGATATTCGTATTTCGAATCACCGGTGCCTAAGATCGCGATCTCGCAATCCCTTTGCATCCAATGATCGATACTCGAGATGAGAAGATCGACGCCCTTTTGTGAAGTCAGGCGCGAGATCATACCGACTAAGAAAGTGTTAGGTCTGACCTGCAGTCCCAGCATCTTCTGGACTGCTTCCTTATTAGCCCTTTTACCGGCTTTCCAGTTGCGCAGATTGTAGTTCATACTGATATCCGGGTCTTTATTCGGATCGAAGGTCTTGGTGTCGATACCGTTGACGATGCCGTAAAGATCACCACTGCGGTATTGTAAGACAGCCTCGAGATTTTCTCCGAACTCCGGTGACTGGATCTCATAGGAATAGGTCCTTGATACCGTTGTCACGATATCGGCATAGACGATACCGGCTTTCATCAGATTGGCATCATCATTGAAACGCAACGACCCATCTTCAAAATAACGATATTCAAAACCGAAGAAATCAAACAAGACTTTCTTATTGTAGACGCCTTGGAAAGCGAGGTTATGGATCGTCAGTATATGTTTGATATTGCGGATCCTTTCGATCGCATTATATCTTATCTTACACAAAGCCGGTAAGATCGCCGTATGGTAGTCGTGTTCGTGGCAGATATCCGGATAATAATCACACTTGATCATCATCTCTAGGACTGCATTATTGAAGACAGCGAACCTGATCACATCATCGTTGTATCCGTATACACCATCGCGATAGAAATAAGTATCGTTCTCGATGAAGATATACTCTAAATCATTCAGATAAAGATTATAGATATTTGCCTCTTCATGGATAATACCGCTGTTGATGTAGATATGATCGACATAACTCAGCTTGTCCATCCATTTATCCTTGATCTGCTTTAAAAGCGGCAGGATGACCTTTACTTCATATTTTTCCGGATCTAAAGACTGCGGCAGAGTCCCGACGACATCGGCAAGCCCGCCGGTCTTGACAAAAGGCAGTGATTCAAACGCAACAAACAAGACGCTTTTCATATCCTGTCCCTCCTTTTGACATAGATCGGTTCATCTTCCGTACCGCTCAGTTCTTTGATATGAGTGATGATCGCATAACGGTCGATAACGGCATTTTTGATCTTGACGTTTTTGTTGATCAGGGTGCTCGGCATGATAACGGCATTTTCAATAACCGCACCGGCTTTGATCACGACATTACGTCCGATGACGCTGTTGATGACCGTACCTTCGATATCACAACCGTTACCGATGAGTGAACCGGTGACATTGGCTCCCTGACGGTATAAGGTCGGTTGAGTATCGTTGGTCTTGGTATAGATCGGCCAGTTATCGCTGACCAGATCACTTAATCTATCCATCAGTTCAAGGTTTGCCTTATAGTAAGCTCTTAAGGAATTGATACAGCTGACATAGCCTTTGTGTTGATAACCATAGACCTTCAGATCATTAAGACTGTCGCTGATGACATCACTGAGCCAGAAAAGACTTGACGTCATTGCCGCCTTCTGGATCAATTCGATAAAGAGGTTGCGCGACATGATATAGCACTCAAGGGAGACATCACGGTTTTTGTATTTACCGATGTTTTTGGACATACCGGTGACTCTTTTATCTTCCCCGAATTCCATCAGATCACACATCGCAAAAGCATCCTTGGCATTATTGACCGACTGATACATGATAGTGATATCGCCGCCCATCTTCTCATGATACTCGAGCATCTCATTGAAGTCCTGGATATAGACGAAATGGCTTGGTGCGATAACGACATAATTAGCACTTGACTGTTCGATATATTCGATATTCGCCCGGAAATTGGCGATATCGGTGTTGTACAGTTCATTATTAGCCGGTATCTCACCATACAGGATCGAGAACTTGCCCTTTTTACTGTTGACATTGTAATTCGTACCTAAGATATGTTCGATCGTCGAACGCGGACGGTTCTTGATGTAGATCTCGATATCATCGATATGGCTGTTGGTCATATTGGAGATCATAAAGTCCAAGATTCGATAACGGCCAAGGAAACTCGTCGCCGATACCGGACGATAATCATCGACACCTTCGACATGGACATTAGCTGGTTCTAGATTGACGATACCTAACATTTTATTCATGATCTTTGCCCTCCGCTTTCTTGTTGACTAAAGCCTTTGTTACTAAAAGGATATTCTTGCTGTTCTTGTTGCCGAGTTTCATGCGCGGCGGTACCTTGACATCATCCATGACGACACAGCGGTCAAGCACAGCGCCTTCACCGATCCGTGCTCCGTTCATGACGACGGTATCGGTGACCTTAGCACCTTCATCGACTTTCGAACCGGTAAATAAGACCGATCTTGTAACATCACCATCGACTACACAACCCTGGGTAATATAAGCTGTGTTGATCCTGGCACTAGGTCCGATGATCTGTGGAATGGCGTTGTTGTCGCCGGTATAGATCTTCCACGACGGATCAGACAGATCAAGGGTATTATTTTCAGATATCAGGTCCATATTGGCTTCCCAAAGACTGTCGATCGTTCCGACATCCTTCCAATAGCCTTTAAAACGATATGCCTGAAGGTTGAGCCCATCATTAAGATAGGTCGGTATTATATCCTTGCCGAAGTCATGATTGCTTTTCTCGTTCTTCTCATCTTCCTTGAGATATCTGCGCAAGGTCTTATACGTAAAGATATAGATCCCCATCGATGCGAGATCGGATTTCGGTTGAGCCGGTTTCTCCTCAAATTCGATGATCTTATCATTTTCATCGGTATTCATAATACCGAAACGGCTGGCTTCTTTCATCGGCACCTGTAAAACAGCGATCGTCGCATCGGCGTTGGTGGCGATATGATGTTGGAGCATCTTTTCATAGTTCATCTTGTAGATGTGATCACCGGACAAGACGAGGACATATTCCGCATCTTCCTGGTCTAAAAAATCAAGGTTCTGGGTGATCGCATCAGCTGTTCCCTGATATAATCCAAGTCCGGTTACATCTTTTTCCCGCGGCGGCAGGCAATAGACACCGCCACCCTCGACATCGAGACCCCAGATATGGTCACGGGCGATATATGAATTCAATAATACGGATTCATACTGGACTAAGACACCGACTGTGCTGATATTGGAGTTGGCACAGTTGGAAAGTGGAAAATCGATGATCCGATACTTACCACCAAAGTGCACTGCTGGCTTGGCTACTTTCTTGGTCAGATCATAAAGTCTGGTGCCTCTGCCCCCAGCAAGTATCATTGCTACCATTTTCTTTTGTTTCATGAACTTGTACTCCTATTTATATTCCTTTGACTATATTATAATCTTCTCATTTAGATTAAGAAAGCCTTTACATAAAAAAGTTTGTAAAAGATTTCACACCTTATACCTTCTCCAGTATCGCCAGTGACAGCCTCTCGATCGGTACTTCTGTGTCGTGGATGATGAAGTTGACAAAGTGGTCACGATCATAGCGCGCCAGGTAATATCCTTTGAGATAGTACCGGCGGTCTTCAAGTGTCGGATTGATCAAGATCTTGAGATTGGCAATGTCATAGACCATTATCTCATCATAAAAAGTGACATTGCCCATCGACCTCACATCGTCGATATCATCAAGCCTGAGACATGGATACCACTTGCGTATCTTGATCATGTCTTTTAAGAAGTAGGTGATCTCGATATACTCATCCCGTCTTGCATAGTCGATCATATTGATGTCATCACCGGCGATGTAGCTGTTCTCATTGCCTTTTTTGGTCCTGGCAAATTCCTGACCGCTGTGGATAAAAGGTATGCCTTGGGCTAATATGACCATCGCTAATGCCAGCTTGATCCGCAAGCGGTCATCGACATCCTCTTCGTTAGGATGGAAAAGCTTCATCGAGTCATAGAAAGTCCGATTATCATGACACTCTAAAAAGTTTATATGCGCTGACGGATCGATATCTTTGTTGCACATAGCCTTGAAAACGGCTTCTTTTCTGCCCAGATCGCCATTGATATAACCGGGATACTCCTTACCGAAGACATTGCCTCTGATCTCATCACGGAAAAAGCCGTCAAAGTAGGCGACACCGGGAAATTTGCGATAATTATCGGCGGTCGCTCTTTTTTCCAGAGCCAGTCCTTCACCCATATTCCAGGCTTCTCCATACATCATGAACCATTCTTTCTTGGCTTTTACAGCTTCGTTGATCTTGTTTATGGTGTCGATATCGATGATGTTCATGAGATCGAACCGAAGACCGTCGATATCGAAAATATCGATATAACGCTCACACATCAATTTAAGATAAGCCCTTAAAAAGAAACTCTCTGTCCTTAATTCATTACCGCAAGCCGTACCGTTGGCAAGTTCAGTCTCATTGCGATAACGGAAAAAATAATAAGGCAGTATCTTGTCAAGACTGAAAGCATGCGCTTCAAAGACATGATTGAAGACGACATCGAGATTGACATAAAGACCGCAACTGTGGATATAGTCGATCAACTGCTGCAGTTCATAGATGCGCTTATAAGGATCATAGACATCACTGGTATATGTTCCTTCAACGACATTATACTGGACCGGATCATAGCCCCAATTATAGCCATGGGGATCTTTTTCATCGATCCTGGCAAAATCAAAGACCGGCATCAGCTGGATATGGCTTACACCGAGATCTTTAATATATTCGATCCCGATCGGCCGATCATTATATCGTGCTCTTTCCAAAAGACCTTTGAATGTCTTTTTGTTTTTGACTTTCAAGCCTTTCATCGACGTTAGATCACGGACACTGGCTTCGTAGATGATCGCATCGGTATAACGCCTGATCTCACTTTGCGGTCTGATCTTCTTTGAACGATACCGCTTTTCATCGACGACGACCGAAAACTGGCCGTTTGGTGAACTGCTGTAGGCAAAAGGATCGATCGCATAAACGACTTCTCCGCTTCTTTCGATCATATAACGATAACGGGTCTTGTCCATATCCCCTCTGACCTTTAATTCAAAAACACCGTTATGCCCCTCTTTCATCTTCAGACTGACATTATCAAAAAGGACTCTCACCTCATCAGCCATCGGTGCCCATATCCGGAAAGTCGTTGCCTCTTTGGTGTACTTTGGTCCAAGCGTATTCAGATCACAAGCGAAATACTCATCGAATTCCGATGTCTTATGCACATGACGGATGATGACCGGATATCTTTCACCTTTATACAAAAAAGAATATCGCGCACTAAAGTCGATATCCTCTTTCAAATATACAAATGTCCGGCCAAAACCGGCGTCCTCTCTGACGACATCCAAAAGCTCTCTGTTTTTAAGGAGTGTTAGCTTATCCAGGTCAACGTATTCATGATATACGCAGATCCTTCTGATGTCATCAAAGTAGGCTTCTAATCTCATTTTTCGATCGGTTGGATATGCCAGATCTCATCAGCATATTCTGCGATCGTCCGATCACTGGAGAAGTATGCCGATCTTGCAATATTCACTAAACACATTCTAGCAAATTTACGGCAATCTTCATAGATTTGATCGACATATTCATGTGCTTTGACATAGCTATCGAAGTCAGCCAGAACACAGTATTCATCGCCCTTGGCAAGCAGATCATCATAGATGATCCTGAAATCATTGCGGTCATTGCTGAAGGTACCGTCGATCAGGCTGTCGATGATACGCTTTAAGCGCGGATCGTTCAGATAATACTGGTAAGGATCGTAGTGGCGTTTCAATTCGACGACTTCATCGCTGCTCAATCCGAAGATCACGATATTGTCATCACCGACAAGCTCGTGGATCTCGACATTGGCTCCATCCATCGTACCTAATGTCACTGCTCCGTTCATCATGAATTTCATATTGCCGGTACCACTGGCTTCCTTGCCGGCAGTCGAGATCTGTTCTGAGATATCTGTTGCGTTCATCAGTTTCTCAGCGATCGTGACCCGGTAATTCGGAATAAAGACGACACTTATGAATTGACGTGCCCGCTCATCTTGATCGACGACACCGGCTACAGTATTGATCAATTTGATGATCTTTTTAGCTAATGTATACTGGCTGGCCGCTTTAGCGGCAAAGATGAAAGTCGTCTTCGGCATCGTAAAGCCCGGATCTTCCTTGATCCTGAAGTACAGGTAGATGACATGCAGGATATCCAGAAGCTGACGTTTATAGGCATGAAGACGTTTGGCGATCGTATCGAATTTGGAATCAGGATCGATATCGATATCATAAGTCTTCTTGAGATAATCGCTTAAAACGACTTTTCTTTGTTGTTTGACCTTCAGGAATTCTTCCTGGAGCTCAGGATCATCGACATGATCCAATAGCGCAGATAGTTTGGTAATATCCTTTTTAAAGTCCGGACCGATATACTTTTCGATCAAAGCGACCAGTTCAGGATTGGTATGCAACAGCCAGCGACGATGTGTGATACCGTTGGTCTTATTGTTGAATTTCTCCGGATACAAAGCATAAAAATCTTTGAATAGGTCATTTTTTAAGATATCACTGTGCAGTTTGGCAACACCGTTGACAGAAAACGATCCGACGATCGACAAGTGTGCCATTCTGACGTTATTATCGGTCGAGACGATACTGACTCGATTGAAGAAATCACGTGAATGACCGGTACCATAAACGAATTCAGCGAATTTCTTGTCAAGCTCTTCGATGATGAGCCAGATCCGCGGCAGAAGATTCTTAATATATTCGACCGGCCATTTCTCCAAGGCTTCCGCCATGACGGTGTGATTGGTATAGGCAAAGGTGTGTGTAACGATATATAAAGCATGATCCCAGTCGTAGTGATAATCATCCATCAGGATGCGCATGAGTTCAGGGATCGCCAATGCCGGATGGGTGTCATTCAGCTGGATGACGACCTTTTCATGCAGGTTAGACAATGAACCGTATATCCGCATATGCTCTCTGACGATCGCATGTAAGCCGGCTGAAACGAAGAAGTATTCCTGCTTGATCCTCAGATAACGGCCCTCAACGGTCGAATCATCCGGATAGACATTGAGACATATATCATTGACCCGGCCCAGGTATTTACGGAAATCACCTTCAAAACGGTCACTTGGTTCAGCTGACCACATCCTGAGGGTATTGGTCTGTTTTTTGTCTTCACCGACGATCGGCATATCGTATGGCACGGCGATGACATCCTGCGTATCGACATGGGTAAAAACGAGTTTACCATATTCATCACGGTCGATATCCACATGACCGTAATATCTGATCGTAACGGCTTTGTCAGGTTTGCGGACCTCCCATGGGTTACCGATCTTTAACCATTGATCGGGTACTTCGACCTGTTCGTTGTTGATGATGAGCTGTTTGAAGAGTCCGTATTGATAACGGATGGTATTACCGTTGCCCGCATAGCCCATCGAAGCCAGTGAATCCAGAAAACAGGCTGCCAATCTTCCGAGACCCCCGTTTCCAAGTCCGGCATCACTTTCGATATCTTCCAGCTCGTTGATATCGATGCCCATCTCATGTAAGCCCTCTTTGACGACGCCGTAGACACCGAGGTTCATGAGATTGTTGCTGAGCATCCGGCCCATCAGAAACTCAAGGGAGAAGTAATACATCTGCTTCGCATTGCTGTCCCTGGTCTTTTCCTTGCTCTCACGCCATGATTCGTTGATCGCACTCTCAGTCATCGAGGCTAAAACGATATATTTTTCGGTAGTAGTCGATTCGGCCAGGCTCTTGCCGAACTGGGCTTCCATGCCTGACTCAAGATCTGCCTTGAACTGTTCTTTATTTTCAAACATACATTATCTCCTGATCCAAAACATTGGTATTATATCATCAATAGCACTTATTTACGATGGATTTTTAATGACAATGCACTAAAAGGGGCGATATTGTAAGATCATTTCCCCTATTAAACGGTCATTCGCTATTTCAAGACATGCTGTCTAGTCGAAGATCCGGATACTTTCTTTTGATCAGCTTACGATACAGTATCAAAAGATAGGTGGCTCCGTGATCCGAAAAGTGCCAATGATCGCAAAATGTGCTAATATCAAGGCATGAAAAGAACAGAGACAAGAGCCATCGATGTCGGCGGTGTGAGGATCGGTGGCCAAAACAAAGTAGTCATCCAATCGATGACCAGCACCAGGACCAAAGATGTGGAAAAGACGATCAGTCAGATCAGATCACTGACGGAAAGAGGTTGTGAGATCATCAGAGTCGCCGTCTTAGACGCTGATGATGCCAGAGCGATAGCTGAGATCAGAAGTCAGATCGATATCCCGCTTGTTGCCGATATCCACTTCAATCCCGACCTGGCGATAAAGGCGATCGAAAACGGAGCTGACAAGATCCGTCTGAATCCCGGCAACATCGAGGATGAAGCCAAGATCAAAGAGGTCGTCACCCTGGCCAAAAGCCGGCATATTCCGATCCGGATCGGCATCAACAGCGGTTCATTGAACAAGCGGTATGAGCGAAATGAGGTCTCGATGATCGAAAGTGCCAAAGACCACATAAGGATCTTAGAGGCTTTGGACTTTCATGATATCTGCCTTTCCTTTAAATCAAGCGATCCTTTAGAGACGATAAAAGCCTATCGTCTGGCCAGCACGACCTTCCCCTATCCCTTGCATCTTGGAGTCACGGAAGCCGGCGGCTTAATCGACAGCACTGTCAAATCCTCTTTGGCTTTAGGCAGTCTTTTGCTTGATGGGATCGGTGATACCATCCGCATCTCGATCAGCGACGATCCGATCAAAGAGATCACGGTGGCCAAAAAACTGCTCAAGGCCTGTGACTTATACAAGAGCGTTCCGACCCTCATATCCTGTCCGACCTGCGGCAGGATCCAATACGACATGCTGCCGATCGTAAGAGAAATGGAAGCCTATCTCGATACGCTCGATAAGGATATCACCGTTGCGATCATGGGATGTGCAGTAAATGGTCCCGGTGAAGCAAAAGGAGCTGACATCGGTATCGCCGGTATGAAAGACAGTGCTCTGTTATTCAAAAAAGGAGAGATAGTCAAAACTATACCTCAGACTGAAATTATCAAAACATTAAAAGAAGAGATCGAAAAATACTAACCTAAGACAACATCCAGTATCATCATCAGGGCAAAGCCTAGGGCAAAAGCGATAGTGGCGATATTTGAGTGTTCGCCCTCTGAAGCTTCCGGTATAAGCTCTTCAATGACCACATACAACATCGCGCCTGAAGCAAATGCCAAGGCAAACGGCATAAAAGGCGTGATGATCCCGCTGAACAGAAACATCATAAGTGCTGCAAGTGGTTCTACGACACCCGTCAATACACCATAACCAAAAGCCGCCAGACGGCTTTTTCCTTCCTCCCTGATCGGCAAGGAGACGATCGCTCCTTCAGGAAAATTCTGGATCGCGATCCCGATGACCAGAGCCAATGTCGCACTGTCAGAGATCAGCTCACCGTTATTCGCCGATACGATCGCTACCCCGGCAGCTGCTCCTTCGGGGATATTATGCAATAATACCGCCAGAAACATCATCAGCGTCCGTGAAAGACGTTTTTTGACTTTCAGACCTTCCGGCACATCACTGTGGACATGCAGATGCGGCAAGATGCTGTCAAAAAGCAAAAGCAGCAGCATCCCACTTAAAAAACCGGCAACTGTCGAAAA
>CASEHR010000082.1 GCA_949287785.1 uncultured Bacillota bacterium
CTTGTCGATCTTTTCACCATATTTGGCAATATATGTTCTGACTACGAGTGAACCCATCGAATGACCGAACAGAAAAACAGGAAGACCGTCGTAACGCTGACGCATCTCGTTGACTACATCATCAAGATCCTCAATGATAAATGTACCGCTGTCATCATTAAAATAACCGAGCTCATCGTCGTTATCGACACTTGCTCCATGACCGCGATGATCATGGATACAGACAGCATAACCATGGTCTTTTAAATAATACATGAAATCGAGATATCTCTCTTTGTGTTCGACCATACCATGCGCTAAAACGACGACTCCCTTAGGTGAAGCCGGCGTAACCAATAATGTATCTAAAAGCGTTCCATCACTGTGTGAGCGGACCTTGATGTATTCTTCGATCATGGTCTTATGATACTACTTTCATTTATTGATATCCAGTTCGATCTTAAAAGTGAGATAGTGATCCCGATAGGATGCTGATAAATCGCCGGAATGTGAGGTGACGATGCTTTTTGCCAAAGCCAGGCCGATCCCGTAACCGCCTTTTTGATTATGTGATGTATCACTGCGGTAAAAACGATCGAACAGTTTATCAATATCATCCTCACTGACCTCATCGGTCATATTACCAAAGATGATGACAAGTTTTTTACCTTTGTTCATCATCACATCAAATGCTCCCTTCTCACTGGTATACTTTTGAGCATTATCGATAAAAATATCGAAAAGTTTGATCATGGCTTCCATATCACCTTTGTACACGACATTTTCCTCGATCTTCTTATTGACAATAATACCCTTTAAAGCAAAAGCTTCCGCAAAACTGTCGACACTTTCGTTCAATAATGAAGAGATATCGAATTCCTTGATCTTATCCTTGCTGAGCTTTTCATCCATCTTGGTCAAAACCAACATATCATTCATCAGATCACTAAGACGGCTTATCTGTTTTTTGATATTATCGGAATACTTTGACTCGCCGTTAAAGAGTTCCAGCGCTTCGGTATTGGATTGAATAATAGCTAGAGGGGTCTTAAGTTCATGACCGGCATTGGTAATGAATTCTTTCTGTTTACTGATACCGTTGGCTATCGGTCTGATCATCATCCGCGACAGTAAGATGACGATCATAAGCATGATACCCCAGCCGATCAGCGCTACAATCAAAGACAAGATGAAAATAATGAAGATATTACTGATCTCGTCGGAGATATCCAGAAAGATAGCATAAGTATCATCGTAGAAACCGGTGTTTGTATAGATGTATGTATAACGCCCGTCCTGACCTTTACCATCGCGGTCATATAGATGTTCGGTTGCCAGTGACAGAGCTTCTTCTTTGGTCACCGATTGAGTTCTTGACACATCGACACTTACAGCATCGTCAAAACGATCGAAACGGACAACAAAAAAATTCGACGACAAAAAGATATCGATATTCGATTTTGGCAGATAAAGACCGGTCGGTTCATCGTTATGCGCAATATTGCCAAGAACGATATAATTACCATTTGAATTCGATAAGATATCCAAAGTCGTGTTGATCCGTACTTTTGTCGTATATATATTACCGACATTGATGACGAACATGATCGCAAACAACAAGATCGTGATCGCAATCATCGCCGTCATGATGAATTTCTTTTTTATCTCCTGAATCATTCCAACCGATACCCGACATTGCGTTTAGCCACGATATTGACGCTACTATCGATCTCCTTGAGATGTTTGCGAAGATATGATATGTATACCCAGACGATGCCGATATCTGCATCCGAATCATATCCCCATATCCTGATGAAGATCGTCTCACTGGCGATGTATATATCCTTATTCAGCATCAGAAGTTCCATCACCTGGTACTCATTTTTCGTAAGGTTTACTTTTTTATCCCGACAGGACAGTTCGTAATTCAAGATGTTCAGACTGATATCCTTAAAATCGATAATGCTCGGAGTATACTCGTCCTTGCGCCTCAGCATCGCTCTTACCCGTGCCATAAGCTCACCCATCGAGAAAGGTTTTGTCAGGTAGTCATCAGCCCCCATATCAAGACCTTGGATCTTGTCTTCTATGTCGCTTTTAGCCGTCAGCAATAAGACCGGTGTCGTGATCCCTTTCTCACGGATCGTTTTCAACACTTCGATACCGTTCTTCTTGGGCATCATGATATCCAGAATGATACCGTCATAACTATCCGCCAAAGCATAGTTCAAAGCATCCTCACCATCATAGACGACATCGACCAGATAATTATTATAGACCAAGACATCATACACCGCCTCGGCCATATTTCTCTCATCTTCAGCATATAGTAATTTCATGGCCTTAATTTATAACATCTACCTTAAAAATACCTTAAGATAAGTGATATATTCTGGTCCTGACATCAGTAAGAAGGTCAATATCCTTATCCTTGAAATGTGCCATGATCATATCATCATCCGTATCACCCTCTACATAAACAATGACTTCATCATAACCAAACTCAGCAATATCAAGCTCGCTTATGTTTTCTTTACTCACAAAGACCACGCTTGGATGTTCGGCAAGTTCACTAAAATAAGTACTTGTCTGCCACAGATCGCTGTAGATGTAGACTACCGGCAGATCCTTATAAACATCGGTCAGTTGAAGTCTGATATCTGAATCGATATACAGATACTGCATCGGCAAAAGAAACCAAGTACCGATCGAAAGCAGAACGCAGATGGCCATACCAGCCGCCAGGCGAAAATGGCTTTTGACAAATCCCAAAATACAATAGACCAACAAGCCGCCGTAGATCGCACTTATCGGGAATAAGACCATGATATACCGATCGGTAAAAAAAGGAGCGATCTTAGCAATCAATACAAAGTAGATGACTGATGTCAGAGTCAATATCATCATGAAGGCAAAGCGTTTGTCGCTTATGACCGCCTTGAATTTCAACGGATATTTTTTATTCAGACGATATAAAATATAGATCACTATAAAAGTAAAGGCACTAAAAGCGATAAGTGCGATCGGCCAATAAGCAAACAGGATATCGATGATTTTGAAGTGACGACCAAACCATAATAATCCGTCATCCAAAGCAGCGAAAGAATCCTCCCCGCGGTAGCTGGCAAAGATATGGTCGATCATCGGCGGGAAGATGATAATGGCAATGATGACAGCACTTATCGCAAGTGACGCATATAATGCCAGTTCCTTAAAGCGTTTGTTGATAAGCAGATAAAGACAGGTAAAACCGCAATAGAAAAAGGCGAAGATAATAAAGTAGTAATGGGTCAACGATCCCAATATCATCATGATCATGATCGGAATCATATCACTGAACTTCATCTTGCTATTAAAGAGAAACTTATGAAGATAGATAAATACGATCACCATCAGTGACAACAAAGCATACATTCTTATAAAGGTCACGGTGTTGATCGCCGCAGCACTGAAGCCCCATATCGTTACCGCACATAAAGCCGCCTCTTCGCTGTGGATCATCCTGACAATAGCGTATAGAAAAATATCGATAAAAATAAATACCGCTAAATTGATCCCGATACCAAGCCACTTTGAATAATTATGTTGCAAAACCGACGATACAGTGTGAAATATGACATAATAAAAAGGCGGATGAACATCTTTTGACTGATTGAAAAATACCGAATCATACTTGAAGGCGTCCTGACTATCGACTGACAAGTATTCTTTGAATACATCTTGATCGATCTCGGATAACTCAAAATCATCCCGATATTGGATAAAAGGCTCATAATAGCTGTTTGATAGTCCGTATGAAGCGACTTCATCGATAAAATAGCTGTTTTTCTGTGTCCCCAAAAGGACCATCATCAACACCTGCAAGATAATGATCAATACCAGTATCCATCTTCTATCAACCCTTTTTAGCATGTTCCCCCTATTATATATCGCCGTTATATGACAATATTCTATCTGACAATTTGAATATAATCTCTGTCCGTTTACTTATGACGATCATTCAGTTTTAAAATCGACATACCTATCATCTGATAAATGTTACTTCCTATTTTCCCATCTATTATAAAGAAAACATCCAGTAAAACAAAGTAAAACGGAATAATTATATCCAAAGGTGATGCGACGATGATCATAGTTCATTATCAATATGGATACACCTGTAAATACGATTCAGCACTACGCCAATCAAAGTCAGAAAAAACATGATCATATCATAGATGGAAAAGGATAATACCGTAACCGATATCGTTCATCTACTTATACTCTTTATCGGATCACAGAAATATAGATCGATTATTCTTTAAATCATCCTTTTGTAACAAAGTTACCGTCTCCACTTGTTCTTCATTGTCCAAACTAATCTTTTCACTGTTCTTCCAAAAATCTCTTCAACTTTGATATTTGCATGGAAGCATCATGTTCTATTAG
>CASEHR010000083.1 GCA_949287785.1 uncultured Bacillota bacterium
GTATAACCATCAGCTGTATATTGATCGATGACTTCTTGGGCGACATCACTGTAATGATATTCGACCATATCTTGGCCATATTCATCGACGTATGGTTCTTCTTCAATAAGCATACAAGCATTGTAGTCACTGCTTGATTGACACATCTCAGACTGCCTTTGGAAATCGAGGTATCCTAGTTGTTCCCACTTGTTATTCTTAAAGTCGGCCATTCCATCAGGGTTACCATTCAATTTTGACATCTGACCGGTATCATCACGGAATACATTATCCTTAGGGATCATTGTATAGACCATGAGGATAGCGATACTAGTAACGACTAAGACAGCAATGATCGCTCGGAACACACGTCCTAAAACATATTTTTTCATGCTTCCTCCTTTATAACTCAAAGATAAGGGGTCGATTTAAAACCCCTTATCAATTACATACTTGCTCAATAAATATTGATCTTAGATCACTCAGCTGATTAGTGGTTTAACCAAGCATCTTGAGCTGCTTGCCATTGTTCAGTTGTGACCATTTCGTTTTGAACTTGGATGTATTTGAGTTTGTATTCACCTGTACCACTCATTGCATATGCTGCGCTGTATGGAGCAACCTTAGTAACTCTTTCACCACGTGTTTGCATTGAGATCGGTAAGTATAGAGCGTTAGCTAATAGATATGCATCAACTTTAGCGAATGCTGCATAACGCGCATCTAGATCATCTAGGATAGCCCAAGCTTCATCGTTTAGTTGATCATATTCATCAAGACCGATCTTATCGACGATCTCTGTCATCTTAGCAACTGTAGCAGAATCTTCACCAGCAGCTAGTAAGCCGATGTTCTTCATGAATGCACCGTTTCTTGAGAATGAGAAGACATCCGTGAATGTTGATGGATCGATGTAGTCAGGACCCCAACCAGCTTGTGTATTGAAGTCGTAGTCAGCCATCGTGTTAGGATCTGTCATGTTGAAGCAGACATCAGTAACTGTATCAGCTGGTTCTAGGACAACATCGATGATGATGTTACCTTCTGTAGCACCTTCGATCGAAGCTTTCATAGCGTTAGAACGGTCGATATATGCTTGTCCTCTATCACTGATCGTCAATAGGTCGAGGTGGATAGGGAATTCGATACCATCTTCCTTAGCAGCGTTGATGTATTCCATAGCTTTAGCTGGATCATAGAATGCTGAATGACCATCACTTAGGTCGACTGCTTCGCCAGTCATTTCTTCGTAAGCAGCTTCAACTAGATCGACATATAATGTACCATCTGAAGTTGTGACTAAGTTTGGAACACCATTTAGGTTACGTAAGTTAGCAGCAGCAGCTTCTTCAGTTAAGTTAACTGCCATGTAAGCTTGTGTATCTAAAGCGTGTTGTAAAGCTTTACGGAAGTTTGTGTTGTGGATAGCATTTTGAGCAGCTTCTTGAGTAGCTGTATCTGTCTTAGCTGTGTAGTTGAAGTTTTGACGGTTGAAGTTCCATTGGATACCGAATGAGAATGAGTTGGTATCAGTCATAGTTACATAACCATCATACTTAGTGACGTAATCTTGGTAGTCAGCCCATGATGCGTTTAGAGCAGCGGCATCATATTGACCATTTTCGAAACCATTGATCTGTGAATAAGTATCTTGACCTGAATCGTAGATGTAGTTAACTGTATTTAGATGAACGTTATCTAGATCCCAGTAGCTTTCATTCTTAACATATGTGATCTCTGATTGAGTAATGTTTGAATTTAAGATGTATGGTCCACTGTAGAGGATCGATTCTGGTGTCGTTGTACCAAATGCACATGAATCGCTCTTTTCTTCACCTAATGCGCAACCTTGTGATTCTAGGAATTCTTGGTTGATAGGATAGAGAATTGGGTATGTTGTGTAAGTGTAGAAGTAAGTTGTTGGTTGTACAAGTGTATATTCAACAGTCTTATCATCTAAAGCTTTAACACCGACACTTTCCCAAGCTTCATCGCTTCTGTCGCTACCGACATAGTCGTTAAGACCGACGATGAGGTTTTGGACCAATGATAATGTTTCTGAGTTAGCATCGACAGCGTGGCGTAGACCTGTAACAAAGTCTTGGGCAGTCATATCAGCATAGTATTCGCCAGTTGCGTCGACCCATGTGACACCATCACGTAGGTGGAATGTCCATACTGTACTGTCTTCGTTTGGTTCCCAACTTTCAGCAGCAGCACCAACATATTCACCATATTGGTTGTTTTCTAACAAACCTTCAACGAAGTTAACGTTGTGTTGATGGTTGTTAGCCTTGTTTGTTGCGACATAGTCCATACTATCGAGTTCCTCTGTCGTATAAGTGACAGTATAGGAATCCTTGTATGTTACTTCTGTCGATCCGCTTGTGCTTGGCGTAGTAGTAGTTGTGTTTGAGCAACCTACTAATGTAAGAGCCATGAATGCAGCAAGCGCTAGAGTAAATACTTTCTTCATTCTATTCCTCCTTGTCATGCAATTTTCAATGCATGGTTAGATTTTATGCCTTTTATAAAAAGGATTCAATTAAAAATAACATGATTTTCACATTTTTACTAAAATTTTCATAGTTTTCTGAAATATATTTCATTTTACTTTTTTCATAATAAAAGTCAGCCTTGCGAAGTATCTGGCTGACTTTTAGAAAGCATTTTCAGTAAATTAACGCATGTAATAAGGTTTTACTACTGCCGGCAGACCGTCTTTATAGATGATGACCGGTGAACCGACGATCAGAGGTCTCAGATAGTTGAGAGCTTCTTCAGTGATTCCGCGATAATTCGGCAAGATCCACTCTTTCGGGAATGATTTAACATAATTAGCTACCTTATCCGCATCGATCGCAATGAAATCGACATCGTATTGCGGCTGATCTTTGCGGACTAAACCGACCATCTTACCGGTAAACTTGCCGTCAGTCGAACGCATATGCGCCGACATGCCAAGCTGGAAGGACTCTTCAACATCGACCTTCGACTGACTTGTGGCATAAGCTCTCTGTGCCGTTGAAAGATCCTGAACTTTAACTCTGCTTGCGACACCGCTATCCAGAATGATCTGTTTGATCGCATTGCCGGCACCGCCTAAGACCGCATGACCGAATAGATCGTCCTTTGCAGCCGCAGCGGCGATATATGTGCCATCAGCGTACTTACAGCCTTCCGAAACGACGACATAACATTTATTCTTTTCATCGATGCATTTTTTGACTTCGGCCAAAAAGACATCTTTATCAAAAGCTTCCTCCGGTAAGACGACCAGGTCAACGATTCCGCTCAGACAAGCTGAACTTGCCAGCCAGCCGGCATCTCTTCCCATCGTCTCCAGGACGAACACTTCCTGACGGGTATAGACATTGACATCAAGCCAGGTATGCAAAGCCGTCGTCGCGATGAATTTAGCGGCACTTGCAAAACCAGGACAGTGATCGGTGTGCTGCAGATCGTTATCGACCGTCTTCGGACAACCGACGAAACGGCGATCGGTGATACCGTGTTCCTTAGCGTACTGACTCAAAGCAGCAACGGTATCCATCGAATCATTACCACCGGTATAGAACAAGGTCTCGATATCATACTTCTTCATGATCTCGAAGAGTTTTTCGAAATCAGCGACATTTTCTCTTTTTAATTTGTAACGGCATGATCCCAATGCACTTGACGGTGTCTGACGTAAAATGCTGTTCTCTTCATCAGACATGTTTGTAAGATCGACAAAACGCTCCTGTAAGATCCCTTCGATCCCGTTTAGACCACCGTAAACGTGTTCATAGTAAGGATTCATCTGATTGGCTTTGACAACACCAGCAACAGTCGCATTGATTACTGATGTTGGTCCGCCACTCTGTGCAACTAAACAATTGGCCATTTTTTCTTTCCTCTCCTTTGTTAACCTTATAGATTGTAACACAGTTGTATCACTTTTTCTTATTCTTTTTCTCTTCGATATCCATAGCTTCTTCCCACTTTTCCATCGCTTTGGCAATCATGTTGTGAATATCGTCGATCTCTTCATCCAGTGCCTGCATCTTCATCGCATCCTGATAGTACTCTTCTTCATAACGCAATGCTCTTTTCTCTTCCAAGAGGTTTTCAAGATCATCGATCTCTTTTTCGATCTTTTTCAGATTCAGGCGCGGCTTTTTCGGCGTGATCACTTCTTCTTTCTTCACTTCTTTATGCTCTTTTACGACCGTCTTTTCCTTCTGATCGATATAGTCTTTATAGCCATCCGGATAAAAAGTGCTCTTACCATCCTTCAAGACCAGGCATGAATCAGCGATATTCCTGATGAAGTAACGATCATGTGATACAAACAGGATCGTCCCGTCATAATCCTTAAGCGCCTCTTCCAGTGCCTCTTTAGCCGGGATATCCAGATGATTGGTCGGCTCATCCAAAATGAGAAAGTTAGCTTCCTCAAGCATCAGTTTTGCTAAAGCAAGACGCACTCTTTCCCCACCGCTTAAAACATCCAGAGTCTTGAACACCTCATCGCTGGAGAAAAGAAAGGCACCTAAAATACTGCGGATCTGGAAATTATCCAATTCCGGATATTCATCCCAAAGTTCATCGATCACTGTCTTATGGCTTGTCAACGCCGCTAAAGTCTGATCAAAATAACCTACTTCGATCTGATGTCCGAACATCTTATAACCGCCAAGGCCCGGAAGCTCATCGATGATCGTCTTTAAAAGAGTCGATTTGCCGGTACCGTTATCACCCATAATACATATCCGCTGACCTCTTAAGATCTCAAGTGTGACTTCCCCCAGCGGCTTATCATAACCAAAGCGGTAGTGATCAAGTGAAAGGACGCTCTTTCCGCCCTTTATCCGCGACCTGAAATGAGCTTTGAAGGTCTTGGTATCGGCCTTTTTCGGATCTTCGATCCTTTCCATCCGGTCAAGATACTTGATCTTCGACTGCACCATTTTGGCTTTAGTGGCTTTATAACGGTATTTCTGGATCAGATCCTCCAAACGTTTGATATCTTTCTGCTGATGATAATATAACTGTGCCTGCCTTTCAGCATTGTTCTTTTTATCGATTGCATATTTGGAATAATTACCGTGATACTTGGTCATATGACCATACTCGATCTCATAGATGATATTGACCGCCTTATCAAGAAAAGCGCGGTCGTGCGAGACGAGTATGATCGCTTTCGGGTAATTGGCAAGATAGGTCTCCAACCACTCGATCGTCTTGAGATCCAGATGATTGGTCGGCTCATCGAGCAATAAAAGATCAGCTTTCATCAGCAACAGTTTAGCGAAAGATATCTTCGTCTTCTCACCGCCGGAAAAACTGTTCAGCGGCCGATCAAGATCAGCTAGATCAAATCCGAAACCGCCGAAGACGCTGTCGATGTCGCTTTGATAAGTGTAACCACCTGCGTATTCAAAACGCGATTGCAGACTCGCATAGCGATCGATGATCTTTTCGTCATGATCTTTTTCAAGAAGCTCGGCAAGCTCATTGAGCTCCTCTTCCATCCGGATAATATCCTGATAGATCTCTAAGAATTCCTCGCGCACAGTATGCTTTTCGTCCGTAAAGGCATTCTGTTTGAGATATCCGATCTGAATATTACCGGCTTTGAAGATCTCGCCGCTTGATAATTCCACTTCACCCAGTATCACCTTCAAAAGAGTGCTTTTACCGCACCCATTTTTGCCGATGACGGCAACTTTTTCATTCTCATTGACAAGAAAATCGATATCTTTGAAGACATCCTCTGTTCCAAATGATACCGATCCTTTATTTATCTGTACTAACATCCTATAGCTCTAGATTACGTGGTGTCCTTGGGAAAGGCAAGACATCACGGATATTCTTCATACCAGATAGATACATGATGAGCCTTTCAAAGCCGACTCCAAAGCCAGCGTGTTTGCAACCACCGTATTTTCTAAGGTCTAAATACCACTGATAGTTGTCGACATCCATACCTAGCTCTTCCATCCTGGCTTTTAAGACATCATAGCGCTCTTCCCTTTGTGATCCACCACACAGTTCCCCAACATGTGGTACGAGTAAATCACAAGCTGCGACGGTCTTACCATCGTCATTGAGGCGCATGTAGAAGGCTTTGATCTCCTTCGGGTAGTCTGTGACGATGACAGGGCGCCTGCAGACGACTTCAGTCAGGTATTTCTCATGCTCTGTCTGGATGTCGCTGCCCCAGTGGACAGGATACTCGAACTGGCTGTTGACCTTCTCAAGCTCCCTTATGGCATCTGTATATGTCATTCTGGCAAAAGGAGTCTCTATGACATGGCGCAGAGTGTCAATGTTTCCCTTCAGGACGAAGGAGTCGAAAAACTCCATGTCCTCC
>CASEHR010000084.1 GCA_949287785.1 uncultured Bacillota bacterium
TCATCATCCAGGACGATCTCACCATCATTTATAAGGACGATCCGATCGACATGACAGTGCAGGACATCTTCAAGACGATGTTCGATGATGATGACGGTCTTGTCTGTCTTTTTCTGCAGTTCGTCGATCAGCTCGATCGCCGTCTTGCCGGTAGCCGGATCAAGATTGGCCAAAGGCTCATCAAAAAGCAATATATCGACATCATCGACCAATACGCCTGCCAGGGCGACTCTTTGTTTCTGACCGCCGGAGAGTTCCATTGGTGAATGCTCGATATAATCTTTCATATCGACAAGCCGGGCTGCTTCATCGACCGCCCGATGCATCTTCTCTAATTCAACATTGTCATTTTCTAAGGCAAAAGCAATGTCTTCGCCGACATTGAGCCCGACAAACTGACCGTCGGCATCCTGCAAGACAGTACCGATCGTCTTGGAAAGCTCGGCGATCGATAGTTCACGGGTCTCTTTGCCCTTGATCTTGATCGATCCGGTCATCTCCCCGGGATATGTAAAAGGGATCAGTCCGTTGAGGCAATTGCCCAATGTCGATTTGCCGCTGCCGCTCAATCCCACGATCAATACCTTTTCACCTCTATTGATCGTAAGATTGATGTGTTTAAGTGTCGGATTCTTCTGGGCATCATATCTGAATGTCAGATCTTTGAATTCGATTATCGGTTCCTTCATTTCGCTCCTTTCAAAGGGAAATAGCGCCCCTTTAAAGGAGCGCTATTACAAATACTTTTAAAGAACTATTCTTTATCCAAGCTTCTTGAGCCTGATCTGGTCGCTGCATAAGCTACACACAGAATATAGCCGACAACGACAGCTGACAGAGCATCGACGATAAATGACCATACACCCTGGACAAATACTGTCTCGACCGGTTCGGAAAACATGACGATGTCAAGGACCGGTGCAATAACGATCCAAGCTAAGGCATGAGCGATAATATTCCACACAAAGAACATGACGCCCGGCTTTTTACCGTGTTCAAGATCCAGACCCTTATAGGCAAAACCTGAGATAAGACCGGCAACACCGGAAGCGATGACCCAGCTCCACCAGATACCGCCAAGACCGCCGCCGATAAAGTCATTGATCGCATGACCGACAAAGGCGACAAGGAATGCTGATATCGGACCAAACAACGCACCGAAGAAAGTCGCAATACCGTATGCGATCTGGATATTCGTATTTGGTGCCGGTGAAGGGATCTTCACGAAATAGAATAATACCAAGAACAATGCTGCGCCCAAAGCTGTCGCAACGATCATTCTGACGCTGAATTCGCCCAAAAAGCTCTTGTTGTTTTTCACAATCTATCCTCCCTTAAAAAACATGTAATACGATAACCCAAAATGAATCAAAAAAATAGTCTTATAATAAATGATCAAATAGTGTATAATTATGAATTAGTAAAATCGTCTTATATACAACGATAGACAAGCTTGCCGCCGACAAAAGTATGATGTAATCCGAAATCATCGTCGATCGTGATCAGATCGGCTTTTTTATGTTTGGCGATCGAGCCTGACCAATGATCGATACCGAGCAGACATGCCGGATTATAGGAAGCCATCTTGCTCAAAGACACAAGGTCCGCCCCGGTGAATTCATGCATGTTCCGTAAAGCATCGAGTTGAGATATCGCGCTGCCGGCGATCCGGCCGGTTTCGATGACCCTGACGGTGTTGCCTTTTTTCTGACACTTCAGATTGGAAAAAGTATATACGCCGTCTTCCATCCCCTTTGCCGGCATCGCATCGGTAATAAGTATGATCCGGTCATCTTTCAAAACATCATAAGTGACTCTGATGACATCGGGATCGATATGAAAACCATCGACGATAAGTTCAGCATAGCCCCTTTTGTCCAAAAGAGCGCAGGTGACGATACCGGGATCGCGGTGTGTATGCTGACTCATAGCATTATATAAGTGCGTATAGCCTACGACCCCTTTATCAAGCGCCTCCTTTGTCATCATGCATGAGCCGGCAGAGTGACCGATCATGAGTCTGATATCATTCTCTTTGGCAAGATCGATGATATCCGCAAAGTGTTCACGCTCCGGTGCTACCGTCATGACTTTTAAAAGACCGCCGGCATGTGCTGCCATCGCATTCAATTCTTCTTGATCAAAATCCCTGAGATATCTTTCATCCATCAGGGCTTTATACTCTTTGGCAAGATAAGGACCTTCAGAGTGGATACCTAAAAATCGGGCACCTTCGATGTCCTTTACTTTGACATACTCATCAAATAGATGGCACAGATCTTCATGACTTATGACCGTCAGACTCGCTAAAAATGCTGTCGTTCCTTCTTTTATCAGACCTTTGGCGACTTTTCTGAGACTGATGTCCGGATCTCTTATAAAATCATAGCCGTATGAGCCGTGGATATGGATATCGATCATCCCGCTCATCAGATATAAACCGCCAAGATCGATCTTATCAAGACCACCGTGGTATGGTCCATCTTTTACTTCAATGATCTCATCGCCATCGATTATCACATGGCCCGGATAGATCCCTTTTCGGATATCGACGATCCGCGCATTATCTAATACCTGCATCCATAGCCTCTTTGATGATCTCAAGCATACTGCTGGTACCGATCCGTTCGGCCCCCGCTTTCACAAAAGCTGAATATGCCGCATATGTCCTTATGCCGCCGGCTGCTTTGACCTTTATCCTGTCGCCTACACACGCCTTCATCAGCCGGACATCTTCCAAAACAGCGCCGCCACCGCCAAAACCGGTACTCGTTTTGATGTAGTCGGGGCGACATCTGAGTGCGATATCACACATCGCTTTTATCTCATCATGATCCAGATAACAGTTTTCAAAGATGACTTTGGCGATGACATCGTGTTTCTTTGTGATGCCGACGATCGTCTGCATCTCTTTTTCAAGATAGGCATAATCTTTATCTTTAAGAGCGCCGATATTGATCACATAATCGATCTCATCGGCACCGTTATCGATCGCTTCTTCTGTTTCGTAGGCTTTGGTCATGATCGTCGTCTGACCTAAAGGAAAGCCGATCGCTGCTCCGACATGCACATCAGTACCCTTCAAAAACTCTTTGCAGCGTCTGACCTGTAAAGAGTTGACTGCGACCATCGCCGCCTTGTATTGAACCGCTTCTAGGCATAATCTTTCCATATCGCTCTTTGTCGCATAAGCCTTTAAAAATGTATGATCGATCCGCCTTGCGATATCCCTGATCGTTTCCATATTTACCTCTTTTTTTAAAAAGGGCATATTCAATATACCCTAACTATGATAGATGCTGATCCTGTTCATCGCTCTTTTCAAAGCGATCTCAGCGCGTTTTAGATCACTTGCCGGATCATTGAGATGAGTTTCTGCCCGTTCTTTAGCTCTTTGTGCCCGCGAGAGATCGATATCGGTCTTGTTTTCGATGGCGTTGCACAAGATCGTGCACTCATTGTCCTTGAAATACAACATCCCGCCCGCTACCGCGTAGATCTCGCGTTTCTCCTCTTCGATCTCCATCTTGGATATCGTCAGGATGACGACGATCGGCATGTGATTTGGCAAGATGCCCCTTTCACCATCTTCGGAAACGACGTTGATGATAGCCGCTTCCGTCTCTTTATATAAGCCAAGCGGTGTCAGGATCTTGACCTTGATCTTATTCATGACCCAGTTCCTTGGCTTTAGCTACGACATCTTCGATCGCCCCACAGAACATGAAAGCCTGCTCCGGCAGATCATCGTATTTGCCTTCCAAAAGCTCTCTGAATGATCTGATCGTCTCTTCAAGCGGAACATATTTTCCCGCTGTTCCGGAGAATTGTTCAGCGACATTGAAGGGCTGAGAAAGGAAGTTGCGTGCTCTTCTGGCCCGGTTGACCGTCTTTTTATCTTCTTCGGACAATTCGTCCATACCCAAGATCGCAATGATATCCTGAAGTTCCTTATACCGCTGCAATAAAGCGACGACTTTCTGAGCTACTTCATAGTGCTCCTCACCGACGATGAGCGGATCCAGGACCCTTGAATTTGACTCAAGCGGATCGACGGCCGGATAGATGCCCAATGCCGCAATACTACGATCAAGGACCGTTTTGGCATCAAGGTGACTGAAGGCAGTTGCCGGCGCCGGATCAGTAAGATCATCTGCCGGAACATAGATCGCCTGGACCGATGTGATCGAACCGTTTTCCGTTGAAGTGATCCGCTCTTGCAGCTGACCCATCTCGGTCGCCAATGTCGGCTGATATCCGACCGCACTCGGCATCCGACCGAGCAAAGCTGATACCTCCGATCCGGCTTGGGTGAATCTGAAGATATTATCAATAAATAAAAGAACGTCCTGATGATCATGATCCCGGAAATACTCAGCCATCGTAAGACCGGTCAGACCGACCCGCATCCTGGCGCCCGGTGACTCATTCATCTGTCCGTACACCAAGACCGTCTTATCCAGAACACCGGATTCCTTCATCTCATAGTACATGTCATTACCCTCACGCGTCCTTTCACCGACACCGGTGACGACCGAGCGTCCGCCATGTTCCATGGCGATATTGTGGATGAGCTCCTGCATGAGGACAGTCTTACCGACACCGGCACCACCGAATAAACCGATCTTGCCGCCTTTTGCATAAGGACATAAAAGATCGATGACCTTGATACCGGTCTCTAAGATCTCACCTGTCGTCTTCTGTTCGGAGAATTTAGGAGCGTCGCGGTGGATCGGATCGCGTTTTACATCATCCGGGATATCACCCAATCCATCGATCGGTTCACCTAAGACATTGAACATCCGGCCCAGGATCTTTTCACCGACCGGCACTTCGATCGGTCTGCCGGTATCGATGACCCGATCCTTTCTGATCAAGCCGTCTGTTGAAGCCATGGCAATACAGCGTACGACATCATCGCCGATGTGCTGGGCTACTTCTAGTGTCAGATCACCGACGCCTTCTCTTTTGACGATCAGTGCGTTTTTGATGTTTGGCAATTCATCTTTATCGAAACGGACATCGACGACCGGTCCGATTACTTGTACGACATATCCTTCCATTTCCTGTATTCCTCCTATAGTGCGTCAGCCCCGCCGATGATCTCTGTGATCTCCTGGGTGATCGCCGCCTGTCTTGCCTGGTTATACGCAAGGGTCAATTCTTCTTCCAGTTCATCCGCATTGTCGTTGGCATTCTGCATCGCCAGCCTTCTTGAAGCCTGTTCCGATATCCTGGTCTCCTCAAGCAGACTGTAGGTAACGCTTTCCGTACTCATGCGGATCAGTTCGTTGAGGACTGTTTCGCGGTCAGGATCGTAGATGAGTTCCATCTCTTTTCCTTCTTTTCCTTCATACGGCAATACCTGATGGATCGCCGCTTCAAAATTCACGGCACTGTTGTATTTGGTATAGATAACACATATCTTTCCGACTTCATCACACAAGAAACTATCGATCATCTTATGCATGAAACGTCTGATATCGTCATGACCAGTCATCTCGATCGGTCTATAGTCGGTATATCCGATCTCGCTTCTGACAAGGGTCATAAGCTTGCTGCCGACGATGATGACTTTATCACCTTGACGATAGTTCTCTTTCAATAGTTTGTGGACATTGATATTATAAGCCCCGCATAAGCCAAGATCCGATCCGAAGACCAGCCAATAGGTATTAGGGCTGTTTTTTGCCGCCAGAAAAGGACTATCGATATCCTTATTTGTGGCCATGATATCGGCGATCATATCCTGTAAGATAGCGGTATATGTCCGGTTCTTCTCCATCAGATTGCGCAGTTTAGCCAGTTTGGCATTAGCGATGACCTCCATAGCTGAGGTGATCTTCTTAGTCGATCTGATCGATCTGATCCGTTCCTTGATGGCTTTTTTATTGCTGGCCATCATCGGCTCCTTTTATGATAGTCCGCTCTTTAAAGAAGGCATCGAGCGCTCCTTTGAGCTCTTTTTCGATCTCTTCATTCAATTCCTTCGCTTCTTCGATCTTTTTCAAGACTTCGCTATTTGTCCTGAAATAGCGGTGCATATGCTCTTCGACTTCCTTGACTTTCTCAAGCGCGATATCCTTAAAGTAATCATGTTCGACAGCGTAGATGCTGATGACTTCAAGACCCATTGATAACGGATCATACTGAGCCTGTTTCAGGATCTCTCTGATCCGGCTGCCGCGATCGATCGTCCTTCTGGTGACCGGATCAAGATCGCTGCCAAACTGAGTAAAGGCCAGAAGTTCATCGTATTGGGCCAATTCCAGTTTAAGGCTCTTTGCGACCTGCTTCATCGCTTTGAACTGAGCATTGCTGCCGACCCGCGATACCGAAAGGCCGACATCGACTGCCGGTCTGAAACCGCTGTTGAAAAGTTCGGTCTGCAAGAAGATCTGACCGTCGGTGATCGATATGACATTGGTCGGAATATAAGCCGAGATATCACCGGCCTGCGTCTCAATGATCGGCAAAGCCGTGATCGAACCGCCGCCCAGCTGATCATTCAGCTTGCAAGCGCGTTCCAATAACCGGGAATGAAGATAGAAGACATCACCGGGATATGCTTCCCTTCCGGGTGGCCTTCTTAACAGTAAAGACATCGTCCGGTAAGCGACCGCATGCTTTGAAAGATCATCATAGATGATCAGGACGTGTTTACCATCTTCCATCCATTCTTCAGCGATCGCACAAGCACTGTAAGGCGCGATATACTGCATCGGCGCTGATTCACTGGCACTGGCCATGACGACAGTCGTATACGCCATCGCTCCGTTGGCCTTCAGTTTTTCAACGATCGAGGCAACGGTCGATGCCTTTTGTCCGATAGCTACATAGATACATCTGACATCGGTATCTTTCTGATTGATGATGGCATCGACTGCCAGCGCCGTTTTACCGGTCTGCCGGTCACCGATGATCAGTTCCCTCTGACCACGACCGATCGGAAACATCGAATCGATCGTCTTGATACCGGTCATGAGCGGTTCATGAACACTGCGGCGAGCCATGACGCCCGGCGCTACTCTTTCGATCGGTCTTTTCTTATCGGAAACGATAACGCCAAGATCATCGATCGGGCGACCTAATGCGTCGATGACCCGACCCATCATCATATCGCCGACCGGAACTTCAACGATCTCTTTCGTCCTTCTTACCGTCTGCCCTTCCTTTATTCCGCCGTCACCTCCTAAAATGACGACACCAACCAGCTCTTCTTCCAGATTCAGGATCATCCCTCTTGTATCATCCTCAAAGACGACGACTTCGCTGGCCATCGCATTGTCAAGACCCGATATGAGGGCGATGCCATCACCGACGGTCATGACTGTACCGACATCATCGGTGACGATCTTATCTTCATAGTGTTTGATCTTTTCCTTCAATAATGTACTGATCTCATCTTTACGCAGCGTCATACCTTCACCAACTTTCTAAAAGGGTCCGTCTCAGATCCTTTATCTTCTTTTGCATACTGACATCGATGACCTTATCATCGATGATCACTTTGATACCTGATAATAAACGCTCATCGATCTCTTCACATAAAACGACTTCGCTTGCAAGCTTACGCTTTAGGGAATTGATGAGCTTCTGTTTCAGATCATCGTCGATCTTTCGTGCCGTGATGATCCTGACTTCTTTGATGTGCTTGTGTTCAAGATACAGATGCCTGAAACAAGCCAATATACCTTTGATACTGCCGATGCGTCCCTTATCGATGACGAGCTTGATGAAGTTTCTGAGTATGCCCTCATCAGTGATCATATCGACCAATTCCTTCTTCTCTTCCTTTTCGATCTTCGGCGCTTTTAAAAAACGCATGAAGGCATCATCGAAAAGCGGGGTTATCCTTTCGACCTCGTCTTTGATCTTTTCGGTCTTTCCCTCTTCGATCGCAACATCCAGAAGGACATTTGCCCACATCTCACTTATCTGATCCATGATCAAATTCCTCGATCAGACGTTCGATCGCTTCCCGGTCCTGCTCCTTTACATCCTTAGTACCGATGAGTTTCTCACTGGCTGCCAGAGCGACATCGACGATCTGTTCATTGATATCAGCTTCAAGTTCTTTCCGTTCTTTTTCCATCCGCTCTTTGGCTTTGACGATGAGATCATCAGCTTCCTTGTGCGCCTTATCGACGATATCGCCTTTGATCTGCATACCTTCTGCTTTAGCATTGGTCCTGATCTCTTCGGCGAGTCTGTCGGCATCGACGACAGCCTGTCTGCTCTTTTGGAGATTCTCCTCAGCTTCCGCATTCAGGGTGTCGGCTGACTTGATCTTGTCATCATAGTAGTCCTCACGCTTTTTGATGATCGCTCTTGCCGGGTCCCATACCAGTTTATAGATAAAGTAAAACAAGACCCCTGTAACCAGAAGCGTGAAAGCCATTGTTAAAGGATTGGGAAAAAGTTGACCGGCTACATCAACTTCGATATTCATCCATTAAGCTCCAAGTACGAATACGATGATGAAGGCGATAAGCATACCGTAGATAGCACAAGTCTCGGCGACCGCACAACCGACGATCAGCATCGTTCTGATCTGGCTGGCTGCCTCGGGGTTTTTACCGACAGCTTCAACTGCTTTCGCCGCCGCATAACCCTGACCGATACCGGTAGAGAAACCGGTAAATACTGATAGACCAGCACCGATCGCGATAAGTCCTGTTCCTACATCCATAATTAAAACCTCCTATTCATCTTCTTTTAATTCATTGGATATAAATACCATCGTGAGTGATATAAATATAAACATCTGGATAAATCCAGCAAACAGATCGAAATAAGCATGGAAAAACGGTGCTACAACGACACCGACGAAGTTGAAGCCGCTGCCGCCGAAAAGACCTAAGACAAGATCAGACAGGAAACTGCAGCCACTGTAGATGACCGACATGATGATCGAACCCGAAAGGATATTACCGAAAAGACGGATCGACATCGAGATCAAGGGAGCTATCTTACCAAAGATATTCGGAATGACAAACGGAAAGATCGGCTCAAAGAAACCATGGATATAACTGCCGATACCGTTGTCTCTGATCGCATTGAACTGGATCATCACCCAGGTGATCGCTGCCATCGTCAAGGTAACACTGTAATTCATCGTCGGTGGATTGAAACCGAAAAGACCCAGAATATTGCTCAGGAAAAGAAAGATACACAAAGTCCCGATATAAGGTGCCAGACTCTTCACAAAACGCTCCTGTACGATCGTCCTGACCTGATCATCGATCATCTCTACCAGCCACAGAGCCGCCAAGACAAGACCTCTGGGCTTGCTTAAAGGATCAAACGCTTTCAGACGCCGGTTGATCAAAAAACACATTGCGATGATAAAGACCGCTACCACCAAAAGTGACAGGACTTCTTTCTGGACCGTCAAATGGATCGTCATCCCCTCAATACTCCTAACATATACAATATTTTACACGATACTAAGCCAAATAGTATACCAATGAGCGAAAAAATATGCCCCACAAGAACACCGAGACCGATCAGTACAGTGATCAGTATGATATTGATGACTAAGATCATATACACCTGATGCCGGTCTTTATCATCCAGGGCTTTCTTGATCCCATGATCAAGTGTCCAGAGGTAGATGATATAAGCAGCACTGCTGAGCAAGATACCGCAGGCGATATTCGGATAGAAAAAGACCGTGATAAGACTGATGATCATATTGAGGATGACCGCATTACGATACCCTCTTATTCCACTTGTAAGCACTTGTAAATTTTAACATATATCCGTTTCGATGCATATGATTTCTGAGTCATAATACTAGTTAATATTTTAATAAGTAATCGCTTACATTTTTTTATTGACACAGGTGATGCGATAAGTGATAATAAGGTTAGATCATACGATAAAACAATCTATACACATCCTTGAACCTTTGGTGTGGTCTTTATTTGGAGGTTTATATGGGAGAGTATAAAGACATCTTGAAAGACAAGGTCATCGTCATCACCGGTACTACCAGTGGTATCGGTAAGGGCATGGCTAAACTTTTTGCTGCCCAAGGGGCAAAAGTAGTCGGAAGCGGGCGCAGGGAAGAGCTGGGCCAGGAGGTCGTCAGAGACATCAAATACAATGGTGGGGAAGCGATCTTCGTCAAGACTGACGTTTTGGATCCTTCCCAGATCGAAAACCTCATTGAAACGGCAGTCAGAACTTATGGCCGGATCGATATCTTGGTCAACAATGCAGCCTACGAGCCCAACAAACTCTTTGCGGATAACACCTATGAAGATTACCGCAAAGTCATCGATACCAACCTCGGTTCATATGTCTTGGCCAGTATCTGTGCTTTAAAACACATGAAAGCACAGGGACATGGCAAGATCCTGAATATCAATTCGGTAACAGCCGTTCAGCAGGTGCCGGGTGTCGGTATGTACTCACTGGCGAAAGCGGCGATCACCAATCTAACCAAAGTCATCGCCCTAGAGAACGCCCGTGACGGTATCCGCTGCAACGAGATCAATCCGGGACTCATTCTCGCCGGTGAATTTGAAAAACCCGAGGTGAGAGAATGGGCTAAAGAAGCCATTGAAAAGATGACACCGGTCGGAAGGCTTGGCACCGTAGAAGAGATCGCTCATGCCGCTTTATACCTTTTAAGCGATGAAGCAGATTTCTGTAATGGCACATCGTTGTTTGTCGACGGTGGAAGAAGACTGATATAAGGAGAAAAATGGAACAGATGTTAAAGGATAGGATCGCAATGGTCACCGGTGGTGCTTCCGGTATGGGTGAAGCTACCGTCAGATTGTTTGCGAAAGAGGGAGCTAAAGTCGTCATCGGCGATATCAATGTCCAAAAAGGCGAAGCTCTAGCAAAAGAATTGAACGATGCGGGCTATACCGTCCGTTTCTATGGCAAGATGGATATCACAAAGAAGGAGGACATCGACTTCAATGTGCAAAAGATGATCGATGAATTCGGAAGGATCGATATCTTCTGCCAATATGCCGGCGGTGAGATCGGTTCAAACTTCAATACCGACAATATCCACATGGAAGTCTGGGATGCGACGATGGATCGTAACCTTAAAGGTAATGTCATGTGTTACTTCGCCATCGTCCCGTATATGAAAAAAAGACACAGCGGATCGATCATCTTCTGTTCATCAAACGGAGCGATGAACCCGCCGCTTGTGACCTATGCCTATCATGCGGCTAAAGCCGGCATGGAATCGATGACCGTCAATGCTGCTTTTGAATTGTGCCGTTATGGCATCAGGGTCAACTGTATCATCCCCGGACCGATCATGACGCCGTTTTGGGATGAGGTCTTCCCCAAAGAGATGCCGATGGCGGAAAGAGAGAAGTTCTTAAACGATCTCGCCAACACGGAAGTACCAATGGGAAGACTCGGAAGACCGGAAGACATCGCCAATGTGGCTTTGTATTATGCCAGTGATCTTTCTGGTTATGTGACCGGTCAGAGGACTTTTGTCGGTGGCGGTATGGGCTATATCAATTGTCCGGAAGGAACTTTCATGATGAATTCCAAAGTCCATCCGATCGCTCCGAAAGAAGACTGATCAGAAAAGGAGATCAGACATGAAGAAAGTGTCACCTAATTTCAAATGGGTGATCATGGTTATGGTAACGCTCAGTACCGTGCCGATCTCCTATAATTCATTCCAGGTATCCGCCTTACCGATCGAATTCATGAACGAACTCGGTCTTGACAGTGTCGAGTTTACATCGATCTTGACCGCTTCGATGCTGCCGGGTGTGTTCTTTGCGATCATCGGTGGTATCTTAGCCGATAAGATCGGCCCTAAGACGACCTGTACGATCGCTCTGGCAGTGAGCCTTGCCGGAAGCCTCGGCCGTCTTTTAGCCGATAATTACCTCTTCTATTTCATCTGCATGGTGATGCTGGGGTTTGGCGGGACCTTCCTCAGCATGTGTGCTGCCAAGCTGTTTTCCGAATGGTTCCTACCCCATGAAATGGGCATCCCGATGGGTGTCGTCCTTTCATCGGGTGCTTTGGGTACAGCTATCGCCCAATCAACGACAGCAGCTTTGTTTGCCGGTAATCTTCACGGTGCCTATATCTTCGGTTCGATCTGGATCCTGGTGATGCTCGTACTTTGGATCATCATCGTCAGGGAAAACAAGGATAAAAAGATCACCGAAGAGGCAACGATCTTCACCGGCCTAAAGAAAGCGGTCAAAAGCCGCAATATCTGGATCATCGGCCTTTGTGCTGCCGTATCCATGGGTTATCAGATGATCTTCAATTCCAACTACATCGCCGGGATGCAGACCGCAAAGACGATCGATGCGGCAATAGCCGGCTTATATGGCACGATCTTCACTGCCGGAGGTTTCCTTGGCAATATCATCGTCCCGATGATATTGAAGAAGATCGGTGTCAATCGACCGACGATCTTCGTCTTTGGCATATTGGGTGGTGTACTTTCGTATATCGCCTGGGCCTATCTTGACGGCATGACGATGGCGATCGTGTTAGCCCTTGGCGGCTTACTGGTCTTTGGCATCATGCCCCCGCTCATCGGCTATCCGCCGCTTTTGGATGAGATCGGTCCGCAATATGCCGGTTCAGCATCCGGTATCGTGACCACCTTACAGATGATCGGTGCTTACTTTTTACCATCAGGTATCCTGGCACCGCTTGCCACAAACGGTGGGATGATGAACTACGACCACCTGTTCTTATACGGGGCAATATGCGCTGCGCTTTTCGGCATATTGGCGCTCGTATTACCAGAACTTGGAAGCAAAGCGCTTTTAAAAAGATCAAAGGAGAATTAAATGACTGAAAGAAGAGAACCGGAAGTCACTGGTCTCAGACCCAGTGCAAACCGATTAAAAGACAAGGTGACGATCGTCACCGGATCAACAAGCGGCATCGGCAAAGCAAGTGCTATCTTATTTGCCCATGAAGGAGCTAAGGTCACTGTAGTCGGAAGACGGACCGAAAAAGGGGAAGCAGTGGTCAAAACGATAAGAGACAACGGCGGTGAGGCGATCTTTGTCAGAGCGGATATGACCGTTGAAGAAGATGTCCAAAACGTCGTCAATACGACGATGGCTACCTGGGGCAGGATCGATTGCCTTTTCAACAACGCCGGCTGTCTTATCACCAAACCGACTGTTGAACTGACCCGTGAAGACTGGGATAAATTCACCAATCTCGATGCCTATTCCTATTTACGGATGATGCAGCTATGCCTTCCGATCATGGAAAAACAAGGTGGCGGTTCGATCGTCAACTGTTCATCACTGGCAGCTTTCGACAATGCGATACCGGGCGGAGCACTTTATTGTTTTGTCAAGGCCGGTGTCAATCACATGACCCATTGTATCGCTGCCGAATACGCTGACCGACATATCCGTGTCAACAATCTCAATCCGGGTCTTATCGAGACGGAGATGGTCCTGACCGGTCCTGGTGCCGATGGTTTTGACTATATCAAATCCCTGGTCCCATGTAAAAGAGCAGGTACGGCTTTGGAATGTGCTTATGCTGCACTATATCTTTTAAGCGATGAAGCTTCTTATACAAGCGGTGCGTCGTTATTGTTGGATCATGGTCAAAGAGGCTACTAAAAGGGGTATTTTTACCCCTTTTAGTCTTATAATAGACCTCAGAAGGTGATTGTATGAATGAGAAACGCACAGTGATGGAAACGGTAGATCCGGATATCCGTAAAGATAACTTCTTCCCTTTTTTAAAAGGTTATACACTGGAAGAAGCTAAGATCGAAGCAGCCAGATGTCTGAATTGTAAAATACCAAGATGTAAAGAAGCCTGTCCGATCCACAATGATATCCCTGATTTTATCAAAGCCATCAAAGAAGAAAGGCTGGAAGATGCCTACGATATAATCAGAAAGAAAAGCGTCATGCCCGAGATATGCGGTACCGTATGTCCGCATGAAGATCAATGTGAGGGACATTGTGTCATGGGGATCCGGTTTGAAAGCGTGGCGATCGGTGCTCTGGAACGCTTTGTTGCCAAATACGCAAGGATCAGCGGTCTTGAAGACAAGATGAAGCCCGCCAGAGAAGAGAAGATCGCCTGTATCGGTTCGGGACCGGCATCACTTGCCTGTGCCATGGTACTTGCCAATGAGGGATATAAAGTCGATATCTATGAAAAAGAAGACTATATCGGCGGTGTCCTGACCTGGGGCATCCCGTCTTACCGTCTGGAAAGGGCTGCTGTCGATCATATTATCGACACCTTACTAAAAAAAAGTGTCCAGTTCATCTTGAACACAAAGGTCGAAGATCTGCGTACTTTAAAGGACTACAGGTATTATTTTATCGGTACCGGTGCTCCCCATTCCAATGCGATGCATATACCGGGCGAAGATCTTGATGGTGTCTATCATGC
>CASEHR010000085.1 GCA_949287785.1 uncultured Bacillota bacterium
AAAGGTTATGGAGAATTCAAACTGGAAGTTGCTGATGTTGTTGAAAAGGCTCTTAGTGACATACAAGCACGATACAAAGATATCATCGTTTCAGATGTGATCGACAAGGTCCTTGAGGATGGTGCTGATAAAGCGAGAAAGATAGCGCATAAAAAGATCAAAAAAATAGAGCGAAAAGTTGGTATCGAGATCAAGAAAAGAAAATAGCGATAATAAAAGTCAAGCTTAAACTTGACTTTTATTGTTTAGTGATCGTATGTTGAAATGTCTTTATCAAGAAGCTGCCGGATTGGCAAATGTTGCGGACAGACCGATTCACATTTACCGCATTTGATGCAATCCATTGCCTTTCCACGCCCTCTTGTTGCCCATTTGTAGGATAGTCTCAGATCAGTATCCGGGAACTTCTGGGCATCATTGCATATATCAAATATCTCAGGTATGTTGATATTCATCGGACAGCCCTTCGTGCAGTATTTACAATATGTGCATTGGATCAGCGGTATCTTTTTGATCGAGGCAACGATTTTATCGATCGCCTGATACTCTTGATCGTCTAAAGGCTGAAGATCTTTCATGGTTTTGATGTTGTCTGACATCTGAATTTCATCACTCATGCCGGATAAGACCATAAAGACATTATCCAATGATGCGGCAAAACGCAAAGCAAATGATGCACTGCTTGCATTTTGGTCGATCTTATCAAGCTCTTCGCGCGCTTCTTTGGGAAGATTGGCTAATTTACCGCCCTTTACCGGTTCCATGACGACCACCGGCTTATTATGTCTGACGCAGACTTCGTAGCATTTCCTGCTTTGAATATCATCACTTTCCCAATCGTAGTAATTTAGCTGAAGCTGAACAAATTCTACTTCCGGATGATCGTTTAAGATCTCTTCCAATAATTCCGGTGAATCATGGAAGGAAAAGCCAACATGTCTGATGAATCCTTCTTCCTTCAGTTTAAAGGCTTCTTCATATGCTTTACACTTGTTGAAATGCTGATAATTATTGCTGTTTTGCGAGTGCATGAGATAGAAATCGAAATAATCGACCCCACAGAGCGATAACTGGTTCATAAAAAGCGGACGGATATCGGCTTGGCTTTTGAAATAATTGGCTGATAGCTTATTTGCCAGCAAGAAACGATTGCGCTCATAACGGTCGCTGAGACAGCGTTTGATCGCCGGTTCGCTTCGTTCATCCACATAAGGGTGAGCTGTATCAAAGTAATTAAAGCCGTTTTCGATAAAACTATCGATCATCCTTTTAAATACTTCATCATCGATGTTGTCATCTTTCATTGGCAAACGCATGCAGCCAAATCCAAGTTTTTTCTTTACCTCTTCAAAATGCATAAAATCCTCCTTAATCTACCGGCTGTTGGTAGTAATTACCGACAATCTGAACAGTGTTTGTAATATTGATAAAGGCTTTGGGATCGACCTCGAGAACAGCTTTGATGACTTGACGTTGCTGATAACGGTTGATAACAGTATAAAGCATTGTAAATTCACTGTGAGAATAAGCACCCTCTGTCTTGATCTCTGTAATGCCGTGTCTTGTACCTTTGAGAACATTCTTGATGACCTCATCGGCCTTACCGGTGACGATATTCAGTGTTACCATCTTATAGCGTTCATGAAGACGATCGATTACCTGCGTGGAAACAAACTGATATATGATCGAATATAGTGCGATCTGCCAGCCGAAAATAAGTCCGGCAATCGTCAAAACGACAACATTGGCACCCATTATATAATTCCATGCAGGCTTATTGAAACGGGAAGAAACGAAGATGCTGATAAAATCCGTCCCGCCTGTCGAAGCATTGCTTCTTAAAGCGATACCGACCCCAAGACCGTTGATAAGGCCGCCAAAGACCGCGATGAGCAATGGATCGGTTACTGATGTAAAAAGCGGCGGCAGAATACCGGTGAAGATCGATGACAGACCGTATTGTAAAATCGAAAAAACAGTAAAATATTTACCGATGTATTTAAAAGCTAAAAAAGTCGGCAGAATATTCAATATCAGGTAAAGCGTCCCAAACGGAATATTGATATTAAGATAAGTGGCCAAAAGATCGGATATGATCCTACTGACACCACCGAAGCCAGCCGGATATAATCCGCCAACTTCCGCAAACGAAGTGATAGCTATCGCATAGATAAAAGCACTCAAGGTGACCGACATAGTCATCGTGATATCTTTTTTCAGTTTACTGCTCATGATCGATCTGTTTGTCCCCCTCTATTCTGACATCGCTGATCTCTTTAAAACGTCTGACGATCTTATTACTTGTTGTGTTGAGATCGTGAAAGGCATTATAGGTCATTTCAAAATCCTTATACACCTTATCATATCTTTGACGATAACGATCGAACTCGATCGCCAGTTTATTGAATTCTGTCTGCATTTCAATAACCTTTTCATTGCGTTTCTGGTCGATATAGATAGCCTTTATGGCAGTAAGATAAGCCATCAATGTCGTCGGTGAAACCAGATAGACGTGTTTTTGGTAGGAATACTGTACAACTTCACTGAAATGACCGTATATTTCAGCAAAGACCGCCTCTGCAGGTATGAACATATAAGCGACCGGCGCCGTTTCGCCCGGTATCAGATACTTATTGGCAATATCATCTATATGTTTTAAAACATCTCTTTTAAAAGATGTGCGGGCTTTTATCGTATCATCTTTGTTCTGATCATCGAAGATACGGTTAAAGTTTTCCAAAGGGAATTTCGAGTCAATGACGATTTTACCCAAAGGTTCGGGGGCAAATAAAACCGCATCGGCCTTAGCACCGTTGGAAAGCTCATATTGTTTCTTCCAAAAATTGTCATTGCTGCCAAAAGCGTCTTTTAAAAGGGAATATAATTCTATTTCACCGAAGGTACCTCGAGATTTTTTGTCTTTAAGAATGTCCTGCAAGGACACCAATTCATTACTTAGATCTTTGAGCCCTTTTTGTGTTTCGTCGATCTTAGCCATCCGCTCGGCGATATTTGTCATCATCTTTTCCGTTGACTCAAGATTCTTATAGAGGGTTGAATTGATCCCGCTTTGGATCTTGCTTAAATGGTTGGTCGTATTTTCGGTAATGATGTTATTGAAACGAACCAGGTCTTCATTCATTTTGTGACTCAGATCATTCATCTTTTCCTGAAGCGTTTTTTCAAACTCCACCTGTCTGAGCTCATCTTTGTGCTTTTGATCGCTTATCATCTTGTTCAGATCTCTGCTTTGTTTTGTGATCAGAAAGATGAAGACGATAATAATTATCGTAAAAACGATTGTCAGTAAGACGCTAAAGATAATACCAATATTTCCCATGTGCTACATTATACACCAACATGAGCTTTACCGATCACTCATCTTCGTTATCGTTGTAACCAAAAAGGATTCCGTCGCTTTTTTTCTTCTCTTCACCATTGAAGGAGATCGATCCGATAAAAAGTCTGATCGATACAATGACAAGAATTATCATCACGATGAAGGATATATAGTCGTTTAATGTCTCTAACATTTATTCTTCCTCCTTATGCAGTTTTTCATACAGAGCTGTTGCTACATTATCGGGCAGATCTTCTTTCAGAATTTCCAATGGTTGATCTTCAATGTTTTTGATCGAGTGATATTTACGAAGCAACATCATCCGTCTTTTCTTGCCGAGACCTTTGATATCATCGAGTTTAGAGGCATAGGCATTCTTGCGACGTAACTTACGGTTATAGCTTATCGCAAAGCGGTGGACCTCATCTTGCATCGAAGCTAAGAAAAGGAAAATCGGACTTTTTGGATCGATATCTATAGTCTCACCATTACTGTTAAGAAGATAAGCGGTATTGTGATGTTCATTTTTACCCAAGCTGACGACTTTGATAGGAAGATTCAAAGAGTCAATGATCTCTTTAGCTACTTCCAGCTGATGTATACCGCCATCGATGATCACCATATCCGGCCTTTTGAGATCATCATGCAAAACGCGGAAATACCGCCGATAGATCACCTCCTGCATACTTTTAAGATCATCAAACGAATCTTCCAGACGATAAAGACGATATTCTTTCTTGTTCGGTTTTAAGTTTTCGTATACGACCATTGCCGCTACGGTATTTTTACCACCAAGATGTGAATTATCAAAAAGTTCGATCCGTTTTGGACAATAGCCGAATATATCCATAAAGCTGTTTTTGATACTGTCTTGATATTTTTCGTCTTTTCTGATGATCGACAATTTCTGATCGAGATTGATTCTGGCATTTTCTTTTGCTCTGAGTAGCATCTGATAGGCAAATCCTTTTCTCACAGAACGAATGTTGATCTCGCTTGTCAGTGACGAGTGATCGATATCATGATCTAGAATCAAAACTTTCGGCGCCAGATGCTTATGATAGAACTGATATATGTAAGATATGAATTCCTCCTCAGCATCGCCATATAAATGATCTATATAGAGATCCTTTGATATCAGACGACCATCGCGTATAAACAGACCGACGATCGAGAGGTATCCATCAGCTACATAATATGCAAATGTGTCAAAACTCTCTTTTCTTGTGACCTGGACAGTTTGTCTGTCGCTTGTGATATAGTTGATATCATTGATAAGATCACGGTATTCCGATGCTTTTTCATATCGTTGTTCTTCTGCTGCAATATGCATTTTTACCTTGAGGTCGTTTATTATTTCGTTGTTGTCGCCTTTTAAGAACCGACGTACATCATCCTTTATCCGGGCCATTTCTTTCTGATCGACCGCGAGTTTACAATAACCAGGACACTGATCTAGATGATAGTAAAGACATAGGTCTTTGCCGAGATTATCACATTTGCGGGTCTTAAAGATCTTGTTGATGAGATCGATGGTCTTACTGGCGGCTGTCGCATCTGGATATGGGCCAAATATCTCCCCTTTGTATTTAGTCTTCTTATTGATCCTGATATAACGACAATAGGGAATATCCGAAGCATCCAACAGGATATACGGATAAGATTTGTCATCTTTGAAAATAATATTGTACTTAGGATCGTATTCCTTAATCAGATTGTATTCCAATATCAGTGCTTCTTTTTCGCTGTTTGTGACGATATATTCGAAATCGGCGATATCAGTGACCAATTTAGTCGTTTTGTGATCGTGGGCACCTTTAAAATACGAATTGACCCTGCTTTTGAGATTGACCGCTTTACCAACGTAAATTATCGTTCCGTTTTTATCTTTCATCTGATAAGATCCCGGGCGATTTGGTAATGTGGTTAATTTATCCTTTAATGTCTGATTCATTTCAACTCCGCGATCGTTACATTACTGCCGCCGTCATAGCTGTCACCATAGTGATATGTCTTGACATAGGAGTATTTTTTGAGCTCTTGCCAAACAGCTTTTCGCAACGCGCCTGTGCCGGCACCATGGATGATTTTAACTTGTTTTAACCCGCTGCCAAAAGCCTCATCCAAAAAGACCTGCAGTTTAGCCTGCGCTTCTTCAACGCGCATACCGACCAGCAATATTTCGTTGGCTGTTCTCTTAAAGCTTTTTTCTTTGTGGATTTTCTTGACCGTTTTTGGTGCTTCATAATATTTAAGATCCTGCAGAGAAGTTTTGATCATTATGCCATTGATGTCAACGGTTGCCCTCTCTTTTTTTATATCGATGATCTTGCCGATTTGTGAAGTGGAAGAGATCATAACGTGATCGTTTATCTTTAAAGGCTTCTGTTCTTCTTCGATGACGTCATTATCATCTAATTCTTCCAATTTCTTAACGAGTTCAGCCTCCCTGAGCGTTTTGCTTTCTTCGATCATCTTAGCATACATCCTGCGCATTTTTTCTTTTTGTCTTTCAAGATAACGTTCGGCTTTTAGTTTAGCTTTTTTATACAGTTCATCTTTTTCGGATTCAAAACGCTCGCGCTCTTCTTGAAGCCTTTCATTAAGTGATCTCTGCTCTTCAAGTATCCGTTTTAGATCAGCTTCCTTTTTTTCTAATTCATGAGTTTTCTCTTCAATGGCCTTGATCGCTTTTTCTTCGTTACTCTGATTGGATTCGAGGATCATTTTGGCATTATCGATGAGCTCTTGATTATCGATATAGCGCTTGGCAATATCTAAAGCGTTGGAACTGCCTAACGAGTTTTCAATATAGCGGTAAGTCGGCATGAGACGTGCCTGATCAAATTCCTGAGCCGCAAGTAAAATCCGCCCGTCATCAAGAGCGTATTCCTTGACCTTGTTGAAGTGGGTGGTGACGACAAAAGTTGCTTTCCGTTGCACCAGAAGGTCAATAATAGCGATAGCCAGCGCTTCCCCTTCTTTTGGATCGGTTCCTGAAGCGATCTCATCGATGAGAATCAAAGAATGATCGGTCATTCTTTCGAGGATCCGATTTAAAGTAACCAGGCGTGCGGAAAAAGTGCTCAATGAGTCGACAAGCGATTGTCCGTCATCGATATCATCCCATACACCATCATACAACGGAATCGTTGCATAATTTGCCAATACCGGGATTCCGAGATAGGTCATAAGTACACTTAAAGCGATGACTTTCAGGGAAACGGTCTTACCACCGGTATTTGAACCGGTGACGATGATACCGTTTATCGGTTTAATTATGTGGTAACTGTTTCTGACCACCTTATCACTGTCGATCAGAGGATGAGCAACATTCTCTAAAACCAGATTATCTTCATCGATATTGGCCATAATACCATTGTTGATCACACCAAACTGTGCTTTTGCAAAGATCGCATCAAGATACATAATTGAATCGAGATTGCTGAAAAACAAGTCAGTTTCTTTGCTTGCTTCATATGACAAAGAACGCAGGATCTGCATGATCTCATCCTCAATACCGGCTTTGATCTCGTTGAGATTATTGTTAATTTCAACGAAGACCTTCGGTTCGATATAGGTCGCTTGTCCCGATGCGCTTAATCCGTGATGGTATCCATCGTATTTATTTTTATCACTGTTTTTGATAAGAAAACAGATCCGCCCATCTCTCTTGTAGACTACCGTTTCCTGTAAGGAATTCTCATGTGTCTTCAAAAATAGCTGCGCCCTTTCAGTCAGGGCAGCTTCCAGATTCCGTTTTTGCCGATTGAGATCTTTCAGCTTAGGTGTAGCATCTTCCTTTACTTCGCCACCGGCATCGATATAGCGGCCGATCAGATCGATCAGATGCTCGCTGTAATGGAGCGATACGATATAGTCATTTATCTCATCGTCCGCAAATGAAGTACCAAGATTCTTGACGATCCTTTTGATTTGAATGTTGTGATCTAAGACCTGGTTTAATTCGTTCGCTTTTAAAGTCATTTTCTTCTCTAAGAGCACTAAAAGATTTGCGATATCTTTAACATCGGAAAAATCTGGTCGGATATGATTGCCGAGATAATTGATTGCCTCATTGGTCAGCCGGACATTTCGTCTTATGTGTAACGGATTAAATGATATTTTTTCGTTTTCAATAAATCCGCTTGCTTTTTCAAATGTCGTCAAATCGGCAACTCTTTTTAAAAGAGTATCCAACTCAAGATCGTGATAGTCAGTCTTTGAATATTCCATTATCGATCAACCACCCATTAAAAGCTTCCCGGTATTCATCTATGTATTCAAAACCTTGTGCAATCAAGTCATCATCGATTTTTTGGCCAATCGAAGTGATGAGGCGGTCGCTGAAGGCGTTGAAAGGCTTATAGATCGATCTTTCGCGGATATCATTGCCGTTTTTAAAAAGCGGAGTCAGCAACAGCATTCCGAAGATCGTGATCCAAATGAAACCATTGATTGCGCCGGTTATAAGACCGCCGACCGCATTGACGCTGCCGATGATTGGAACGGCTTTAATCGCTTTGAATAATGGTAATATAACAGCAAATACGATCTTTACTACGAGCAATACGACCAGGAACCAGATGAGATTGTTGAAAAGCGGCTGAATGATGGCATCCATCAGCGTGTCGTTGGCGACATATATCTTTATGTGTTCGGCTAAGATCGGCCCTAAAAACCAGGCAGCGATAAAAGCGATCACAAAAGACAGCAGATCCATCAGCTGATATAGAAACCCCTTCTTATATCCAACGATCAGACATATTACAAATATCAAGATAACAAATATATCGACAAGAATGTATAAGTTCTCCGGTATGTACATAGTAACTCTCCTTTATCTTCATCTGAAGACTGTGTTATTATACCATATATGAGCAGTATTAGTTTTAAACTGAATGATGATGAAATCGAGAAGTTGGTCGACCGATATCACGATCAGATAAGAACAAAGCCAACAGAATATATCCGTTATTTCATAAAAACTCCCGATGAAACGACGATATCAGTCTACACAAATAACAAGGTTCTTATTCAAGGGCCAAACGCTCATCTATACGGCGCTGATCTTTTACATAAAAATAAAGCGCAAGCCGGCTCGGATGAGGTTGGTACCGGTGATTATTTTGGCCCAGTCTGTGTTTGTGCTTGTATCATCGAGGAAGATGATTATGATATGATACGCCAATTGCATATCGATGA
>CASEHR010000086.1 GCA_949287785.1 uncultured Bacillota bacterium
TAAAAAGCATCCTTATAAGACCTTTAAAGTCAATGCTAGAAGACAGGATAAGTCATATCCATTAAATAGCGATATGATCAACCGTGAGATCGCTGGTCATATCTTAAGGAATAGCGATGTCAAAGTCGATGTCCATCATCCCGATATCATGCTTTATGTGATCGTCAAAAATGACTGTATCTATCTCATGGATGAAAAGATCGCCGGTGCAGGGGGTTATCCTGTCGGGATCAATGGCAAAGCACTGATCATGATGTCAGGCGGTATCGATTCGCCGGTCGCTGCCAGTATGATGATGAAAAGGGGACTGAAGGTCGAATGTCTGCACTTCGCTTCAATGCCCTATACTTCAAAACAAGCGCTCGATAAAGTCCTTGATCTTGTCAAGATCCTGACTGATTATCAGGATGATATCAGAGTCCACATCATTCCTTTTACCGATCTGCAAGTCAAGATCTATGAACATACCGATCCATCTTATGCAATAACGATCTTAAGACGAATGATGTACCGGATTGCCGATGAAGTGTGCAGACGTCGGCATATCAAGATGATCGCCAACGGCGAAAGCATCGGGCAGGTCGCATCACAGACGCCGGAGAGTTTATCGGTCATCGGCGGAGTCAGTGAAAATCTAATCATCCGGCCTTTGGCGTGCCTTGATAAGATTGAGATCATCGATATGGCAAAAAAGATCGGTACTTACGAGACATCGATCTTGCCTTTCGAAGACTGTTGTACGATCTTTGCCCCGAAGGATCCGGTGACCAAACCGCATGCCGATAAGTGCCTATACTATGAAAGTAAGTTTGACTATGCTCCATATATCCAAGAGTGCGTCGATAAAATGGAGACGGTCGTTATCAAAAAGAGTGATACTGGATCAGAAGAAGATCTCTTCTGAAGGAGGAATGTTATGAGTATCTATCAGAAAAGACGCCAGCAGCTAGCTGAAATACTGAAGGAAGGGGAGAATATCTTTGTCTTTGCCGGCAGGGAAGTTATGTGTTCCGAAGATGAAGCTTATCCTTTCCATATCGATCGTAATTTTTATTATCTGACCGGTCTTGACCGTGCTGATATGGTCTTGAATATCCGTAAGATCAACGACAAGGTCGTCTCGACGATCTTTATTGAACCATATGATGAACTGATGGCTAAATGGGTCGGCCCAAAACTGAAAGCTGACGAAGTAAAGGCGATCAGCGGTATCAGCAACGTACATTATATTGATGAACTGAGACCCTTCGTCAACAGCTTACACAGCTATGCAGCATGTATAGGCAATACACAGATATATCTCGATCTGTGGCGCTATCAATACGATCAGAATAGATCGGAAGCAGAAAAGTTTGCCGATTATCTGAAAGATACCTACCCGGATGTCATCATCAAAGATATCCGTCCCCGTATGGCGGGTATGCGGATGATCAAAGATGCGGAGGAGATCGAACATATCAAGAAGGCTATCGCAACGACAAAATACGGGATCGAGGTCATGATGCGGGCTATGAAACCGGGCATCAGTGAGATGGTCATCGACAAGGCATTTGATTTTGCTTTGGCAAATAAGGATTGTGATCTCGTCGCCTTTAAGACGATCGCTGCCGGTGGTAAAAGAGCGACGACCCTTCACTACAGTGACAATGATCAGATACTGGAAGACGGGACTTTGTTCTTGTGCGATCTGGGGGCTACCGATGCTTATTATTGCGCGGATATATCCCGCACCTTCCCTGTCAACGGTCGCTTCAGCGAACGTCAGAAAGAGATTTATGATATTGTTTTAGGTGTTCAGAGACTGGTCGAAGAAAATGCGCGTCCGGGGATCACGATCAGAGACCTGCAGGACCTGGTCGTTGAATATTATAAAGAGAATCTGCCAAAACACGGTCTTTATAAGGAAGTTGATGAGTACTATTTCCATGGCATCGGTCATCATCTGGGTCTTGATACCCATGATATCTCTGACCCTTCCAAAAAGGTGCTGGAACCGGGTATGGTCATCACTAATGAACCTGGTCTTTATATCGCCGATGAGGGAATCGGGATCAGGATCGAAGACGACTTGCTGATAACTGAAGACGGGTGTGAAAACCTGGCTAAAGATATCATGCACACAACCGAAGAGATCGAAGCTTTTATGAAGCGCTAGTCAAGCGGTAGACGATGATCTCGCTGTCAGCCAGGAAACGCGCATCATACAGAGTTGTACCGACGCCGTTTGTGATATCTAGGAGCATATCATCTTTACGATATTCGCCCTTAAAGTACTTTTTAGCGCCGTTTGGCCGATAGAGCGTCTCCAGAAGCGGCAGATATACCTGACCGCCATGTGAGTGACCGGCAAACATGATGTCGGTCTTGCTGATATCATCGAATACATCCGGTGTATGACACAAGCTTATAGTGAATTGTCCATCGTCGATATCGCTATAAGCTTTTTCAATATCCGGTTCACCTAGGATCAGTGAATCGATCCCGACGATATTGACAAAGTCGTTGCCGATCCGGATCCTCGTATTGCTGTTGGTCAATATCTCAAAATCACCGCTGTTTAAGATCGATACAGCAGTCTCATGAATGCTTGATGATCCTAGATCGTGATTGCCTAAAACGGCATATTTACCATATCTTGCATCGATATCCTTAAGCGAAGCGACCAGCTCGTCTTTTTCATTTTGGGCAAAGACATAGGCATCGCTGTCATCGATAAGATCGCCTCCGAAAAGGACGATATCCGGATCAAAGCTGTTTATAATAGTAGTCAGCTTTTTCACTTCCGCTTCCTTGACTGCTGTGCCATAGTGCAGATCGCTGAAAAAGATCACGGTAAGTCCATCGAGATCATCGGATATCTTTTCGCTTGTATATGTCTTGGTGACAGCAGTTATCGTTTTGATGTTGATATAGAAGACGTTGTATATGAGCAAAGCAAGTATTACGGCAGCCATACCGCCGATAATAAACCATTTCTTTAATTTCATGGGTTCATTCTAACATAGATAGCCTGTTGAAAAATCACATTATTTTACATAATTAGACGAAACTTCAAAGATACATCTCATATATCATATAAGCGTAAGGTTGATATAGCCTTACTAGTACAACCCCCCTTAGTACGAATATTCTATCCCCCAAATTATATCAACGAAACAGAGAGCTCCCAAGCGGAGCTTTTCTTTATCGATATCCGATATATAAGTCCGAGCATCTATAAGAAACGGATGTCAGAATTAAATGCCGGCAATCACATCACTTCACATAATTCAATCATCACTATCACAAACATCTTTTATATCATATAGGCGTAAGGTAAATACCTTACAAAGACAACGTCACATATTCTATCCCCTTAAAACTATATTACTTAAAACTCTCGGCTCCCGCGATAATGGGAGCCATTTATTTTGTCAGGATATAGACGACCGGTTCAAAAGGATCTCTGTATTCTTCATAATGATCCAATACTTTGTATGGTGATGATCTTATATAGTCCAAAACACGATAATACTCATCAAAACCACCCTTATGTCCGCGGTAAAAAACGATCGATACCAGCGATCTGTCTTTAAGGCAGGCATACAGTTTATCCAAAGCAGTGATCGTTGAACAGGCCTTGGTGATTATATCGCCGGAACTCTTGGGCAAATATCCGAGATTAAACATCGCCACATCGATCTTGTCATCTACATAGTGATCAAGACGGGCATGGGAGTCGTTTATGAAGGTGATGTTTGAATAAGCGGCGAGTCTGGTCTGCGCTTTTACGATAGCTTCATTCTGGATATCGAAGCTGTATACTCTGGCGATATGATCGGCTAAAAAGCGGGTATCGTTGCCAACTCCGCAGGTCATGTCGATACCGATCATTTGCTCGTTCAAGACCGGCTGCAAGTATTTATGACTATAGGTCACCGCTCTCATAGTATTTACCTTGATATGTGTCCAGAGCTTTCATCGTTTTGTCGATGTCGTTCAGGAGAGTTCTTTTATTTAAAAGCCATTTCGGGGCAATAAGATCATCTTTGACAGGATCAGCTGTCAGGCGTTCGATGATCACATCGGGCCTTATGCGTTCCAGCTGTTTGATGACGATGGTGATATATTCATCTCTGCTTATGACTCTAAAGGGATCTTTTTCATAGATCTCAGCCAGTCTTGTGCCCTTTAGTATTTCCAAACAATGGATCTTCAAAGCATCGTAACGGATGTCCTTCAGGTCTTCGATAGTCTTGAGCATATCTTTCTCATCTTCATAAGGCAGACCGTCGATGATGTGGATACAGGTATTGATCTTTGTCTTTTGCAAGCGATGAAAAGTCGCTTTAAATGTGTTGAAATCATGGGCACGGTTGATAAAGACTGCTGTTTTGTCATTGGATGTCTGAAGGCCGATCTCAAGCCAGATCGGCTTATAGTTACACATGTGATCAAGATATTTTATCGTATCATCATCAAGACAGTCAGCCCTGGTGGCGATCGACATCTCGACCACTTCTTCACGGAAGATCAGCGCTTCAACATAGTTTTTAAGCTTGCTCAGTGGCCCATAGGTATTGGAAAAAGATTGAAAGTACGGAATAGTGTATGCATCCGGCCATTTCCGATCGATCGCTTTCTTATTGGCGAGATATTGGTCTTTGATGTTATGGTCGAATAAGACGCTGGTGTCACCGCTTCCTCTTGCCGAACAGAAGATACAGCCCCCGTATCCTTTTGTCCCGTCACGGTTAGGACAGGTGTAATCAAGGTCAAGGATCACCTTAGCAACTTTATGTCCATATTTCTTTTTAAGATGATAATTGAAGGTCTGATAGCGTTTATTATCAATGGTATAAGGGTATGGATTCATTGGTTTTTTACCCGATTGTAGATCGTCTGCATTTTGATATCTAAGTCATTGGCGATCTTGGCGCATTCAGCTAATTCATTATCGCAATAAGCCGACAGGGAAACGTCTTTCTTGTAGCGGATCTTATGTTCAAGACTGGCCCAAAAATCCATCGATATAGTTCTCAGCTGGACCTCGACCTTCATCGCTTTCTTTTTGTCGTGCAAGAAGATCGGGATCTCGACGATGAGATGGAGACTGCGATATCCATTGTCTTTGGGTTTTTTGATATAATCCTTGTATTCGATCAGAGTGACATCATCCTGGTTCAAAAAAGCATTGGCGATCGTGTATATATCTTCGATAAAGGAACAGATGATCCTGACACCTGCCATATCGTGCATGTTTTTTTCGATGCTTTCTACGGTTAAAGGGAAGCCCAGGCGTTCCAGTTTGTCGATCGCACTGTCAAACGATTTGATCCTGGTCTTGATCGTTTCGATCGGATCACGGTCATAACGCAAGGACAGTTCTTCATCCAGGACCCTGAATTTGGTCTCGACTTCCATCATAGCACAACGGTAGTAAGCGACGAGTTCACGATAGGGGTCAGTCATATCGCGAAGACGTTCTCTGATCATTTTTCTGTCTTTGATTTGTTCATTCATCGATTTGTATTTGCTCCTTTATTTTATTGTCTATAACTTGTCCGCTATAGTCAATAAGCAATCAATCTTGATTTTAAAGCATAAAATAGTTATCATTGACTGGTAATCGTCAAAAGTAGTAGTGGAAGTGGGAGCGTAGCGAATCTTTGGGTGGTGAAAAAAGGTCTCTCAGCAAATGAACTCGTTTGACATGGTGATTAAGCGCAGATCTGCGATAAAGATATGAGGGCATGCCACATGGCATGAATTAAGGTGGTACCGCGTTATTGACGTCCTTAAGCTGGGCGTTTTTTTATTAAGGAGGGTAAAATGGCTTACACACATACGACAACCGAAGCTAAATGGCGCAAGATATGGGATGAAACAGATCCCTATTACACCGATACGCATGATTTTTCCAAGCCTAAGTTTTATGTCTTGGATATGTTTCCGTATCCGTCGGGTGTTGGTCTGCATGCCGGTCATCCTGAGGGTTATACGGCAACCGATGTCGTGGCACGGATGAAGCGGATGCAGGGATACAACGTCTTGCATCCGATGGGTTTTGATTCATTCGGTTTGCCGGCTGAACAATATGCGATCCAGACCGGCAACCATCCGGATGGATTTACCAGAAAGAACATCGAGACTTTTAAAGAACAGCTGAAAATGCTCGGTTTCTCGTATGACTGGTCAAAGGAGATAGCTACATCGGATCCGGCTTATTACAAGTGGACCCAATGGATCTTTGAAAGGCTTTATGAAGATGGTTATGCAAGATATGTTGAAATGCCGGTAAATTGGTGTGAGGAACTGGGAACAGTACTTGCCAATGATGAAGTGATCGACGGAAAGTCGGAAAGAGGCGGTTTCCCCGTCGTGCGCAAGATGATGCGTCAGTGGATCATGGATATTCCGGCATTTGCCGAGAAACTGTTAGATAACCTTGACGAGCTTGATTGGCCGGAATCGACCAAGGAGATGCAGCGTAACTGGATCGGCAAGAGCGTCGGTGCGGAAGTAACTTTTAAAGTAAAAGATCACGATGACAGTTTCGTCGTCTTTACCACAAGACCGGATACGCTTTTCGGCGCTACTTATTG
>CASEHR010000087.1 GCA_949287785.1 uncultured Bacillota bacterium
TTCTTGATGCACGGTTGAAAGTGTTGAAGAATTGCTTCTCGCTTAAGCCGTACATATGACGGATCTTTTGTTTTTCAGCTTTCTGCAAACCGTAGTTGGAAAGTTTTACTTTCTTGGTTGCTGAACCATGTTGGCCTGGAATGTAGCGGCGTTTCGCCAGTTCTTCACCGGTTTCCAGGATCGAGAAGTTAAGTCTTCTGGAAATGCGCCATACCGGTCCTGTGTTTCTTGACATAAATGTTCCTCCTTTTTCTTTATCGCTAAAGTAAGGTGTGAATCATATGTATTTGTGTCAGTATTGGAATTTCACCTTTGCAGCTGGCTACTTATCACCTGTTACGGTACTGACGCGCGGATACATACTTCACATGCTGCATTACTAAGCGCCTGTATATATTACCTTATTTCGCTATTTAAAGCAATCATAAAAACAGATAAAGTTGTTTATGTATGACATTTCACATATTGTTTATAATAATGGTCAATTGTGATAAAATTAGAACATCTTGAGGGAGGTAGGAAAATGCCACTTGAAGCTGTTATTGCCATCCTGTTAGGGATCGGTTTGATCATATTACTGATCATTGTTTTTAAGATCAAAAGAGGCAGTGTCAAAAATAGTGCTAGGGAACTGGATGTCCGTTTCAATCAGATCAAGACGATACCACTGACTTTCAAACTCAACAAAGCTTCATATATCGCCAAGATCAACGATGAACTGGCAAGATCGGTCGAGGAACAGCGCGGCAAACTCGAGAAATGTCAGAATGATATCGATGAGATACAAAAAATGATGATCGAACTAGATGATCTGATCGATGCGAAGAAATACAAGCTGGCCAAAGCAAAAGCCGAAGATATTGAATACAAGATCGGACCATGCGAGAAGGAAGTCAATGAAATGGAGGCTTTTCTTGATTCGATCACTCAGCGTGAACAGGTTCAGCGTGAACACGCTAACGAGCTGAAAGAACAGTATCGGGAAATCAAACAAGCCGTTGCCAATAGCGCAAACGAAATGACGATCGCTTATGATGGGGTCGAAAACAAACTCAGGGAATGTGAGGATCTTTTTTCTAACTTTGAAGATCAGATCTATGCCAATGAGTTCATCAAAGCAAGTGAAGACCTCGAAAAGATCAATGATAATCTCGATCAGATCAAAAAAGCGATCGGCGATATTCCGGCTTTGGTCCAGATGGCCAAGGGTACGATCCCGACCTTGATGGAACAAGTTGAAGATTATTACCTTAAGACCAAGGCCAAAGGGATCTGTACCAATCACATCAGCGTAGAGATCAAACTCAAAGAGCTCGCTGAGAACGTCAATAAATGCGTCAAAGAGATCACGAGTGCCAATACCGAAGGTATGGAAGAAAAGCTCAATGATTACCGCAGTCAGTTAGAAGGTATCCTTGATGCTTTGACCCGGGAGAACCTCGCTTTTGATGATCTTAAGAAAGTCTCGGTCAAGATCGATCAGGATCTCAGAGATATCGAAAAGACGTATTACTACATCCAAAAGGTCTTTGATGTTGATAAAGAGAAATACGATCTCAATGACATTGATGGCGTATTGGTCAAGACACCGAAACAGCTGGAAAAGTATCGCTTAGACTTCAATGATATCGGTATTGCCTTAAAAAACGGTATTACGCCAAGCAGTACGATCCTCACAAATGCACAGGTGATCGCCAAGGATGTCGATGATACACTGAATGATCTGCTCGATCGTAAACACATGATCGACAAGGCATCAAATGATGAAGCAAGAGCGCAATCGCAAGTTATCAAGCTTCAGATCGTCTTGAATGAGGTAGAGGTCAAGATCTTACAAAATCGCCTTCTGGCACTGTCTAGTGCCCATAAAGCCGATATCAGAAAAGGTCATGATTATATCAGAGAGGTCAAGGAATTATTAAGTGCCATTCCGCTGGATATCAAGACATTAAATGACAAGCTCAAAGAAGCTATCGACTTCATCTATAAATTATACAACAACATCAACAACATCATCGGTACGGCTATCCTGGTCGAACGGGGTATCGTCGTTGGTAATAAGTATCGTTCTTCATATAATGATGTCGATGCCGAACTGTCAAAAGCCGAATTCAGCTACATGAATGGTGAATACACGCAAGCACTCACGATCGTTATGGCCTGTATCGATCGTCTGCTGCCGGCAAATAACGGAGAGAAGATCGTCGATGGCATCTAAGAGCATCTATCTTGACAATGTTTCGACGACCAAAGTCGATCCGGAGGTCTTGGAAACATATATAAGATTACTCAATGATTATTACAACAGTGACGCTTTATATGATGGTGGCGTCACTGTCTATCGTCATCAGGAAAAAAGCCGTAAGCTGATCGCTGAGATGCTCAATGTCAGATATCAGGAGATCATCTTTACAAGCGGTGCCAGCGAAGCAAACAACTTTGTGATCAAGGGGCTGAGCCTGCTTCATCCTCACGGGCATATCATCACTTCTTACTACGAGCATTCATCGGTCATCGAGGCTTTGAAACAGGTATCCCGTACTTTGGGGATCGATGTGAGTTATATCATGCCTCAAAGCGATGGTACGATCGACCCGCGTGATGTCAAGGAAGCTCTTCGTGAAGATACTTTTTTAGTGACGATCATGAAGGTCAACAACGAGATAGGGGCGATCAATGATCTGAAAGCGATAAGAAAGGCGATGGGGAATCATAAGGCGTTTCTGCATAGTGATATGACCCAGGCTTTAGGAAAGATAGCGATTGACCTGAAGGAAGTCGATATGGCAAGTTTCAGTGCTCATAAGATCCACGGCATCAAAGGGAGTGGTTTTATGTATAAAAAGGAGCACATCGCGATCGAACCGCTTATATCTGCCGGTCAACAGGAATTCCATCTGCGTGGTGGCACATCCAACAGTCCGGCGAATATCGTCTTAGCAAAGACACTGCGCAAGGCTTTGGCGAAGCTCACAGATGATCAGAGGATCGATGAGTATCACGATCACCTTATAAACGGGTTGAAGGCTATTAAAGGAGTCAGAATAAACAGCACATCCAGTTGTATCAGATCGCTTATCAATATCTCGACACCGATCAAGACCGAGCCGATGATCAATGCCTTGAATCTCAAAGGCATTATGGTCTCGGGCAAGTCGACATGCGGATCAAAGGAAGACGAGCCATCACGAACACTGGAGGCAATGCACATCGACAGTGATCATGCATTGAGGATTTCTTTTGATGGAGATATTGAAAAAGAAGACCTCACTTATTTTTTGGAAAGTTTAAAGGAGATCATCGAAAAATATGAATGATATCAGATATGATTATATTCTGTGCCGTTTTGGTGAATTGACGACCAAGGGTAAGAATCGCAAGGATTTTATCGATCGTCTGTTTCAGAATATCAAGAAACGGCTGAGTGAGTTTACTGACCTGCGCTATGAAAAACAACACGATGCGATCATCATCCGTCTTCATGGGGAAGATCATGATGCGGTATGCGCTAAGCTCAAGACTGTATATGGTCTGAGCAATTTCAGCGGTGCAATACGTTGTGAACGTGATCTGGATGATGTCAAAGTCAAAGCATTGGCGCTTGTGAGAAAACATCCATATAAGACCTTCAAGGTCAATGCCCGTCGGTCGGACAAGTCCTTTGCACAAAACAGTGATATGATCAACCGGGAAGTAGCCGGCTATATTTTGAAAAATAGCGATATCAAAGTCGATGTCCATCATCCGGATATTATGCTTTATATT
>CASEHR010000088.1 GCA_949287785.1 uncultured Bacillota bacterium
TATCATCATATTCAGGTTTTGCCTGCCCTTTGATGTAGGAAGTTATCGATCTTACTTCGTTATCGGTCACAAAAACACCCTGTAACCTGATCGGCGAAGGTTCGCCTTGCGGGAAATAAAGCATATCTCCATTGCCTAACAGACGCTCCGCCCCTGTCTGATCAAGGATCGTCCTTGAGTCAATACTGCTGGCCACAGCGAAACTGATCCTTGAGGGGATGTTCGATTTGATTATGCCGGTGATGACATCGGTAGATGGTCTCTGTGTAGCGACGATCAAATGAATACCACATGCTCGCGCCAATTGTGTGATCCGCTGGATCGATGCTTCAACTTCCTTGCCGGCGACCATCATAAGGTCGGCAAGCTCATCGATGATAACGACAATATATGGAAGGTGTACCATATTTGCTTTCGGATCATCATTGCGCGCATTGAAATCATCCACCATTTGATTGTAGCCCTTGATGTTCTTGACACCGAATTCAGCAAAAACGTCATATCTTTCTTCCATCATCACAACGATCTTTTTCAACATGTTGTTAGCCATCGCTGCATCGGTGATGACCGGCCACAGCAAATGAGGAACATCGTGATACGGCGTGAATTCGACTTTCTTCGGATCGACCAGCACCAGTTTCACCTCGCTGGGATCGGTACGATATAAGAGCGAAGTGATAATGGCATTAATACAGACCGACTTACCGCTGCCGGTTGCTCCGGCAATCAGAAGATGCGGCATTTTGGCGATATCACAAGTCACAAGACGACCCATCAGGTCTTTACCTAAATAAAACTTCAAAACACTATCGCTTTCGTTTTTATCCATTTTAATAAGCTCTTTCATTCTGACCGGGATGATCTCGGCATTCGGTATTTCAACGCCGACAGCACTCCGACCAGGAATAGGAGCTTCAATGCGAATGTCCCGTGCCGCAAGTTCCATCTTGATATTGTCCTGAATATTCAGAATTTTCGAAACTTTAACACTACTGTCCGGTTTGAGTTCGAATTTGGTGACACTCGGTCCGATGTGTGTTGCGATAAGATTAGCATCGATTTCGAAATTCTTTAAGATCTTGAGCAAAGTAGCTCCTTTTATCTCAGCACTTGACCGATTGATGCTGCCGGCTTTAGTGTTGACGACATCTTCAAAAACATTGATCGACGGCTTTTTATAACCTTTAAATCCCGAACTTTTCTTCAAGATCCTCGTTTCTTCTACACTGATTTGTGGTTGAATATCTGTTTTATCATCATTTCTGACAGGCTTTTCATCGATATCGATAAATACGTGGTTATTGGCACTTTTATCACTGTCATTGCTGTTGTCTTCATCATTTAAAAGATCAAGATAAGTTTCTTTGTTCGCTTTTCTTGTCTCTTTTTCCAACTTCTTTTCCCGATGCTTCATTCGCATGTTATCGCCTGTATTTTTAACTGTCGTAAATAATCTGGCATAGTATTTAAGTGGTACCACCAAAATTGCCACAATTAATGAAAGAGCGATAACGAGTATGACCGTTCCCACTTTACCGAAAAGCGCTGATATGCCGGCGTAAATAAACATACCAACAAGACCTCCTCCATATGTGAGGTCGTTTTCGGCAAGTAATTCGGGATCCACATTGAAATAAGCATCAAAAACCGATGTGCCGGTATTGTTTCCGGCCTTGACCATCGCAAAAGCTAAGATAGCCGTAATATTAAGCAAGACAACCCCGGTAATGATCTTAGCTGATAATTTAAAGCGTTTTTCTAAAAAAATGTAGTAAACACATAAGAAAATAATCGATAGTACCGTCAGCAGGTACATTTCACCCAGGACATATCGCAAAGTATTGTTGAGAATTATACCAATCATTCCCAAACAAAATACCGCAACAAGCAAAATCGTTGTGACGGCAACACCTATGATGATCTTAATAATCAGATCATCGCTTGTAACATTCGTCCCTTGTCCTTTTTTTCTGTT
>CASEHR010000089.1 GCA_949287785.1 uncultured Bacillota bacterium
CCCCTTCGGGTCCACCATGTGAGTATTTGACGAACACTTATTTATTCATTGGTTGATTTTCGATAAGAGTTTGTCTAAAGATAGAAGATCGCTATAAGGTGGTCTTTTTTTGTTGTGGCACTATGAAGAGACAGAGCTGAAAGTTTTCTTATTGCATAATTGAAAAAGATGCAGATGACCGATGATATCAACAATAACAGCCAGAAATACAAGTAATCGTTATACGATGTAGTTTTGAAAACAGCGACAAATATGCGATCAGAAAAACGAAATATTTAAAGTCCTTTTTATAATACCGGGAGATATGTAATTGTTGTTTCTTAATCTTTGAATATCGGATGCGTTATAATGGGAATATGCAGATAGATACGGAAAGACTGATGATCAGACATTTTAAAGATCAGGATATAGAGGCTCTGTTTGATTTACTGAAGGATGAAGAAGTCAATATCTATCTGCCCTGGTTTCCTTTGAAGTCATTGGCTGAGACCAGGACATTTTACGAAAAGAGATTAAAGGACCGACGATATTCTTTTGCGATCTGTCTGAAAGAGCAGGATCGGGTGATCGGTTATGTATGTGTCAGTGAAGATGAAAGTCATGATTTTGGTTATGCTTTAAATAAGAACTATTGGCATAAAGGGATCATGACGGAAGCGTGTAAAGCGATCGTTGAGTATCTGAAGGATGATGGTATCCCCTATATCACAGCGACGCATGATCTGAATAATATAAGAAGCGGCAAAGTCATGCGCAACATCGGCATGAAATATCATTACGCATACAAAGAAAGATGGATGCCAAAGGATATCGATGTCATCTTTTGTTTTTACCAGATGAACTTTGATGGCTCCGATTATGTATATCGGCAATACCTGACGATGTATCCCGAAGTAGTGATCGAAGATGAACATAAGCGGTTAAAAGGAGAGAGTGATGATCAAAGCGGTGTTTTTTGATGTTGACGGTACACTGACGTCGATGAAAGATCACAAGGTACCAAAAAGTGCCCGTTTGGCGATCAGTAAACTGCAGGATAAGGGTATTCTGTGTTTTATGGCGACCGGAAGGCATATACTGGAACTGGCAGAGATGGATCCCTGGGATATCGCTTTTGACGGTTATGTCACTACCAATGGCGAGATCTGTCTGAATAAACAAAGAGAAGTCATCTATGATATCCCGATCGAAGGTGATATCAAAGAAGGACTGGTCAGGATGTTCACCGAAAAGACGATGCCTTTATTATTTGTTGAAAAAGAGCGGATGTATCATAATTTTATCGATCAGAGGGTCATCGATGCTTATGGAATGTTAGGCACGAGTATTCCGGATGTCGGTGAGTATAAGGGTGACCGGATATATCAAGCATGTACATATAAATACGCAGATGAAGATGACAGTTATCAGAAGTTATTTCCTCAAGGGGTGCGTTTTATGTGGTGGCATAATAACTGTATCGATCTTATCACTAATGAAGGTAAGGTCGAAGGTATAAAACATATCCTGACGTTATATCACCTTGATCCTCAAGATGTCATGGCATTCGGGGATGCCGAAAACGATATCGATATGCTCAGGTATGTCGGTACGAGTGTCGTCATGGGCAATGGTGATGATCATGTCAAAAAACTGGCTGATCATGTGACTGATAGTGTCGAAGATGACGGCATATATAAAGCGTTGGTATATTATAAACTGATCGATTAAAAAACGACTTTATCAGTCGTTCAGTATATGGTCATATATAAAGTGGGCAAAGCCGTCTTCATCACAGGTCTTTTCCGTTATTATCTGTGATACGGCTTTGGTATCATCGGAACCATTGAGCATGCATACACCGATACCGGCTGTTTCGATCATACTGATATCATTGGTCATATCACCGACAGCGACGACGCTTTCCAATGGTATGTCATGTCTTTTACAGAAAAGATCTAAGATCTTGCCTTTATTGGCTTGCTTGTTCCAGAATTCAAACATGGTGAATTCAGTCTTACCACCGATAAAGTCATCCGAAGGGAATTCAGCGACTCTTTTTTCGATCGCCGGCATATCTTCAGCATGTACACGGAAACCGATCTTGATCGTATCACCGGACCAGAATTCACTCTCATCATCAACTACTTTCATGTTTTGACCTTTGACATATTTGGCACTGCTTTTCGTGTTTTCATCGATGGCACTGATATAGCTGGTATCACCGATCTTCACATGCGCATTGTATCGGAATGGTTTCATGATCTGAAAGGCTTGTCTTACCCAGTCGGCTTTCATGTAATAGAGAGTTTCGGTAGTGCCATCTAAGCCATCGTATATCTCACAACCATTCATCCCTATAAGCAGCTCACATTTGATCCCCCATTCGTCTTCCAAGGCATGAAGTTGTTCGACAGAGCGGCCACTGGCCAAGGCAAAGTAGATACCCCTTCTGTTCATTTCCCTGATCGCTTCGGTAGCCAATGGCGATAACGGCTGGTGTTTTTTGACCAGTGTATTGTCGATATCAGCTACTACTAATCTGATGTTTTCTAACTTTTCCATATCGCCGTCAATTTTATAACTTAACTAAGAAAAACACAAGAAAACAAAGTATAATATAGACTCGAGGAGGACCTATGTACTATAAGAAATTAAAGGGGGAAAGAGTATATCTGTCACCGGCTGATATCGATAATGAGACACCGATAATGACCAAGTGGCTCAATGAAGATGAAGATATGGTCTATCAGAATGGTTTTTATCGTTCACTCATGAATAAAGATAAAGTAAGGGAATTATTGAATAAGTGGAATGAAGGACCGTATATGTTTTCGATCATCAATGAGGATGATGTATTCATGGGTCATGTTTCATTGTTTGGTATTACGGATAATTCAGTGACTTTAGGTATTTATATAGCCAGTGAATTCAGAGGCAAGGGCTATGGTACGGAAGCTATGCGTTTAGTGATCGATTATATCTTTGATGAGCTCAATAAGCGGAGTATCCATTTAGAGGTATTCTCTTATAATACCAAAGGCTTTAAATTCTATCAGCGTTTGGGATTCAGAGCTTGTGGGATATGGCATGAGGAAAGATATGCACATGGTACATATCATGATGTGATCATGATGGAATACCTGAGAAAGGATCGTCCATGAAAAGATTGTTGAGTATAATGATGATCGTCTTTATGAGTTTTGGTCTATTTGCGTGTCAAGAAAGTATCGATGCTTCAGATGCATATACCAAAGCCAATGAACAGATGGATTCTTTAAGTGCGTATATGATCGAAGCCACGATCAATATCGAAGCTAAAAGCAGTGATGAAACAGTATCGTTACCATCTTCATTGACCTATATCATCAAAGACAAAGGTACAGAGAAAGAAGAAAGCTATCTTATGATCACTGATGATATAAGCGGTACCGATATAAAGATCTGGTCAGCTGAGGGTATGAGTTTTATTGAAGATGGTGATACCAGATATCGTAAAGAAGGTATCATAAGTGCTTTCGATCTTGATCTAAACGGTGTCATAACTGAAGAGAATATAAGTGCCAAAAGACAGGATGATACAGTCACCGTCAATATCAGTGCAGTCGATGTCAAAGATATCATGGATCAGTTTCTGGATCTTGGCAACAATGTATATAAAGATCTGGTATTGGCTGATACAGCTGATATCACGGTCAATATCAATGCCGACGGATATATCAGTGATATTTACTTTATTACGGCAGCAGATATCGAAGGTGTTGGTAATGTAGAAGTCGAGATGATCATCAGATACAGTGCTTATGATGAAGTTACTGTTCCAGAATATGATAAAGAAGGATTTATCGATCCGGATACAGCCAATGACAGTGTATATGCCGACAGTGATCTGACGGCGGATAATATCGCTGTATTGGAGAGCAGTGGTTATACACTGCAGGATGATGGTACATATTACAATGGTACCTATCATGTAGATCTTGAATACAGACAACTTTATACGGATACTGTCGTCTATGATTGGGAATATGATCAGGGCTATATCGTCGATGATGCATATAATATCGTCTGTACATATAACTTTATCGATGATACAAGTGAAGGAGAATGCGATAAAGAGACGATAAGCGCTTTAAAGACAGCATATGATGAACTTGTCAGCAAGATAGAACCTGAACAATAAACAAACGAAAGATGGCTTTATGATCGCCATCTTTTATAATACTCGATCATTCGCTGACTTGTTTGCGTTTTCTGAAGAGATAGGCAGCCATCAAGGCTGTGATGATCAATGAGAAGGAAGCAATTCCCAAAGAAACATAGACAAGTATTCGCAGATCTTCATTGTCATTATTATTGATGATACCGGCACTGATCTTTGTTCCATCGGATAGTGTGAAGATGAGTTCACCGTTTTCGTCGATCATGGCATCGGTAATACCTACGCCATCATCACCGATGATCTTACCGAGATTCTTTACGGTATCATCAGTCAGTGTAATGATAAGTTCACCATCTTCATTGACTTCGATATCTTTGATACCTATTCCGTCATATCCGTTTGTACCATTGATACCATCGCTGCCGGAAGCTTTGACACCGGTATCGGTATTACCGATCCACCAGTTGCCATTAGTACCGATATATGGTGTCAATCCATCACTACCATCTTTACCATCTCTGCCATCAGTTCCATCTTCACCGGGATCACCTTTATCGCGCTTTTTGCCTTGTAATTCTGAAACAGCGATCAGGTTATTCCAGTCATTATCATCAGTGTATTTCCATTGAATAAAGCCACCATTGACCTGTATTTCGATCTCTCTACCATCAGTTCCATCTT
>CASEHR010000090.1 GCA_949287785.1 uncultured Bacillota bacterium
AGGCAAGGGCGTCCATGTCATCACGGTCAATGAATACCTGGCCAGTCGTGATGCCGAGTGGATGGGCCAGATCCACCGTTTTCTTGGTCTGACAGTCGGACTGAATCTGCGGCAGCTGACCCCGGCTCAGAAAAGAGCGGCTTATAATTGTGATATCACTTATACGACAAACAGTGAAGTCGGCTTTGACTATCTGCGTGACAATATGGTCACCAGAGTTGAAGACCGTGTCTTAAGAGAGCTCAATGTCGCTTTTGTCGATGAGGTCGACTCGATCCTGATCGATGAATCGCGGACTCCGCTCATCATATCGGGCGGCGAAAGAAAGACAGCCAATCTGTATCAGAATGCAGATCGTTTCGTCAAACGCCTGAAAGCCGATGATGATTTTCAGATCGACGTCAAAGATCGCAGTGTCCATCTTACCGAAGCCGGTATCGCTAAAGGGGAGAAGGCATTCGGTGTGGAGAATCTTTACGATGTCGAAAATACGAGCTTAGTTCACTATATCAATCAGGCTTTAAAAGCCAACTATATCATGAAGAAGGATGTCGAATACGTCGTTGAGGAAGGAGAAGTCGTCATCGTCGATCCGAATACCGGTCGTAAGATGCCGGGAAGAGAGTATTCCGATGGTCTGCATCAAGCTTTGCAGGCAAAGGAAGGACTCAATATCCGTCAGGAATCGACGACGCTGGCGACGATCACCTACCAGAACTTCTTCCGTCTTTACAATAAACTTGCCGGTATGACCGGTACTGCTAAGACAGAAGAGGAAGAATTCCTGTCGATCTACAACATGCGGGTCGTCGAGATCCCGACCAACCGGCCGATCGCCCGTATCGATTATCCGGATCTGATCTTCGGAGGTAAAAAAGCCAAATACGAGGCTTTGGTCAATGAGGTCAGCGAATTGTATGAAAAAGGTCAGCCGGTACTTGTCGGTACGATCGCCGTTGAAACATCGGAACTCATCTCGAAGATGCTCAAACAAAGGCGTATCCGTCATGAGGTATTGAATGCGAAAAACCATGCGCGCGAGGCGGAGATCATCGCTAAAGCAGGCCAGTTCAAATCCGTCACGATCGCTACCAATATGGCCGGTCGTGGTACCGATATCAAATTGACAGATGAGACAAGAGCGTTAGGCGGTCTGGCGGTCCTTGGCAGCGAACGTCATGAATCAAGACGTATCGACAATCAGCTGCGCGGTCGTTCAGGACGTCAGGGTGACCCGGGATTCTCCCGTTTCTATGTTTCCCTTGAAGATGATCTGATGGTCAGATTCGGTTCGGAAAGAATGCAGGGGATGTTTGAGATGATGGGTACTGATGCCCCGATCGAAAATAAGATGATCACCAAATCGATCACCCAGGCTCAAAAGAGGGTCGAGGGTATCAACTTCGATATCCGTAAGACCTTGCTCGATTACGATGATGTCCTTCGTCAGCAACGTGAGACGATGTATGGTCAGAGGAATTTCTTATTGGAGAACGATGATGTCCACGGCGTCATTGAAGAGATGTTCAAAAGAGTCATCCACAACCTTGTCATGAATCACGCGGTCAAGGATCACAATAAGGATGTCATCGATACAGCGTCGCTGATAAATGCCCTTAAGACGATGGGCCTGAACAGCGAACTTAAACCAGAAGAATTCGAGGGCATGAATGTCGAAGAGGTCAGCGCTCGATGCAAAGATATCGCCTGGAAGTATTATGAAGACAAGATCGCACCGGTCAAGGCTCAGATCCTGCCGGCCGAAAAGACCATGGCTTTAAGGGTCATGGATCGTGCTTGGATCAACCAGATCGATATCATGTCCAAATTAAGAGAGGGTATCGGACTCAGGTCCTATGCTCAGAACAATCCTTTACAGGCATATGTAGAAGAAGGTTTTGCCCTTTTTGAAGAAATGATGAATACGATCTCGGAAGAGACCGTCCGTTTCTGTCTCAATGTCCGGATTATCATCAAAGACAGAGAAGAAGATAAGGAGAAGTAGTTTTGGAATTATACGAGCTCAGACAGACACTGGAGGATAATCTTAAAAAGCTCAATCAGTTGGGTAACTCACTGGATCTTTCTAAGCTTAAAGCGGAGATCGATGAGTTTGATCAAAGACAGGCTGATGAACACTTTTGGGATGACCCGCAAAGCGCTCAGCACCTGATCCGGGAAGCCAATACCAAAAAAGAGCTCTATGATGATTACTACCGGAACGAAACAGCGATCAAGGATCTTCTGATCACCTGTGAAGAGCTCAATAAGACTTATGATGACGACATGTTTGCCCTGCTCAATGAAGAGTATGGTGATGTCTTGAAAAACTTCGAAGATTATGAGATCAAGGTGCTCTTATCAAATGATTATGGCCACTCCAATGCCATCTTAGAGATCCATCCGGGAGCCGGGGGTACTGAATCACAGGATTGGGCCCAGATGTTATATCGGATGTATCAGCGTTATGCCGCCAAGAATGGTTACAGTTTTGAGGTCCTTGATTATCAGGATGGCGATGAAGCCGGTATGAAATCATGTTCAGTGCTCATCAAGGGCGATCTGGCATATGGTTATCTCAAAGGAGAAACAGGCGTTCATCGCTTAGTGCGGATCTCACCTTTTGATGCATCGGGACGCCGGCATACGAGTTTCGCTTCGGTGGAGATCGTTCCTGAATTCAACAATGAGATCGAGATCAACATCGAAGACAAAGACCTTGAAGTCGAGACCATGCGCTCAAGCGGTGCCGGCGGACAGCACATCAACAAGACCGACAGCGCTGTCCGCATCAAGCACATCCCGACCGGGATCGTCGTATTCTCGCAAACGGAAAGATCGCAGATCATGAACCGTGAACGCTGTATGAACATGCTCAAAAGCAAGCTGTATCAGCGGGCGATCATTGAAAAGGAAAACCAGATGCGAGCTTTGAAAGGTGAACAGAAGTCCATTGAATGGGGCTCGCAGATCAGGTCATATATCTTCTGTCCATATACCCTTGTCAAAGACCATCGTACCAACTACGAAGAGGGTAATGTCGACAAAGTCATGGACGGTGATATCAGCGGTTTTATCTTCGCGTATCTAAAAAGTCAGATCGAATGATCAATGTAAAGACCAATCGATAGGATCAAGACCATTCTTGATCAGATAATCGTTGGTCTTTTTAAAATGTCCGCAACCAAAGAAACCATTAAAGGCACTCAGCGGTGATGGATGAGCGGCTTCTAAGACCAGATGACGGGGATTGTTAAGATAGATCTTTTTATCTTTAGCATTTCTTCCCCAGAGAATAAAGACCAGAGGACCATCTTTTCGATCGAGGGCTTTGATCATCTGATCGGTGACCATATTCCAGCCGATATCCTTATGGGAGTTGGCCTTGTGTTCTTCAACAGTCAATACCGTGTTCAATAAGAGCACGCCTTGTCTTGCCCAGGCACTCAGATCACCGGTGTCCGGTATCGAATAGCCGTATTCATCATGGATCTCCTTATAGATATTGATGAGTGAAGGAGGGATCTTAGTACCTTTTTCTACACTGAAAGCCAGTCCGGTAGCCTGTCCTTTTTCATGATATGGATCCTGACCGAAGATCACCACCTTGGTATCCTTGTATGCAGTAAGCCTTAATGCTCTGTACAGGTCTTTTGCCGGAGGATAGATGATCTTCTCCTTATATGCTTTATCTAAAAAATGACGCAGATCCTGGTAGGCATCAGAATCAAAGACATCTTTTAATATTACATCCCAATCGTTACCGATGATCTTCATGTCACCATTATAGACCAATATCGTCGTTTTATCAGGACGAGTATAAAAAATGTCATAAAGGTGATCATAAACAAGCTCATAATGCTATAATACGGCTGGGAATGAAGTTCTCCCAAGGGAAACCTGAACCGCTTATCAAGCTGATGACTTCTGTGATCTTTTTGTCGCAGATATCATCGGCTTTTATTTTAAGGAGGAACCGTGATAACATCACTTGCATTCATCTTTCTGTTTGGTCTATTGATGGCATCCGTCGCTTGGAAACTGCGACTTCCGCGTCTTGTCGGTATGCTTATGGCGGGCATTATATTAGGACCTTATGTTCTTGATCTGTTGGATCCGTCTATCTTGGCTGTCTCTTCTGATCTCAGACAGATGGCTTTGATCATCATCTTACTCAAAGCCGGTCTTTCGATTGATCTTTTGGACCTGAAGAAGGTGGGAAGACCGGCGATCATGATGGCTTTTGTACCGGCGTGTTTTGAGATCATCGGATATCTGATCTTCGCTCCTTATATACTTGGTGTTACAAGGATCGAAGCGGCGGTCATGGGTGCGGTGATAGCGGCTGTTTCACCGGCGGTGGTCGTACCACGGATGGTCCGGCTCATGGAAAGCGGCTATGGCAAAGATAAAAGTATTCCGCAATTGATAATTGCCGGTGCTTCTTGCGATGATGTCTTTGTCATCGTGCTCTTCTCAGCCTTTACCGGTATGGCACAGGGCACAAGTGCGGACATCCTCGGCTTTATCGATATCCCCGTATCGATCATCCTTGGTGTTGTCCTTGGGGCCTTTGCCGGGTATATACTTTCATTACTTTTTGAAAGGGCATATAGACAAGGTCATCATATTCAAAACAGTATCAAAGCGATCATTGTCACCGGTGTATCTTTTCTGCTCGTATCATGTGAAAAATGGCTTGAAGGGATCGTATCTGTCTCCGGCCTTTTGGCGGTCATCGGTATGGCTTGCATGATAAAAGCTAAAAGTGATCCTTTTGTCTCAAAAAGGATGGCTGAAAAATTCGGTAAATTATGGCTGGCGGCAGAGGTGATCTTATTTGTGTTGGTGGGGGCTGCCGTCGATATCCGTTATACATTAAGTGCCGGGTTTGCCGCTGTGTTGATGATCTTCATCGCACTGATCTTCCGCTCATTTGGCGTCATGCTTTGTCTTTTAAAGACGTCGTTCTCGCTGAAGGAGCGTATCTTCTGTATTCTCGCTTATCTTCCTAAAGCCACAGTCCAGGCAGCTATCGGTTCTGTTCCGTTAGCCTTGGGCCTTCCTTGTGGTAAGATCGTCCTATCGGTGGCGGTCATGGCGATCCTCATCACCGCTCCTTTCGGTGCTGCGGCTATCGATCTTACATATCGACGTCTTCTTCAAAAGGATGATATGGAAGATGCAGGATAAGATCTTTTCTGTAAATCGCTTAAAGATCATGGCTCTTTAGTTTATGTGATGATTGTTTTATAATAGCGAAGTGCGATTTACTGATATCGATGATGCATTAGTCTGGATCACGCAAAGGCGTAAAGCTCATGGTTTTGAGCATTTTTTGCATATTGTGGATGATCTCGGACATCCGGAAAAGGATTTTAAGCTGATCCATGTCGGCGGAACCAATGGTAAAGGGTCCTGTGTTACCTATATCCGCGATGGACTTGTTGCGTTGGGTTATAAGGTCGGTACTTTACAATCACCGCATTACCAAACACATCTCGATCGTATCCGGATCAATGGTGTCAATATCGATGAAAAGTCATTTCTGGATATTCTCAATGATAAGGTCGATTTCTTTATCGAGAACGGTCTTAATATGTTTGAGATGGATTATCTTATCATGTGCGAGTATTTTAAAAGGGAAAAAGTCGACTTTGTGATCACGGAAGTCGGTATGGGCGGAAGACTCGATTCGACCAATGTTGTAAGAAATCCGCTTTTGAGCATAATCGTGACGATCGGGCATGATCATATGGAAGTGCTCGGTGATACACTGGCGGATATAACCTATGAGAAATGCGGGATCATCAAAGATGGAAGTGCGGTGTTAGTAGGATATCTTGATGAAGAGCTGAAGGATATCGTCAAAGAAACAGCTAGAGCACATGAAGCCCGCTATATCGAGACCCTCCCTTATATCGATCTTCTGGACCGGTCTTTTATCTATCGTGATCATATATATGATCTTTATTCATATGCCGGGTATCAGAAGCACAACGCTTCAGTCGCGCTTGAAGCTCTTTATTATCTTGATGAGATCAAGGCGATCAGGATGGATGAAGCCAGGGTCTATGAAGCTTTTAAGAAGACAGTCTGGAAAGGACGCTTTGAGATCATCAAAGAAGAGCCTTTGGTCATAATCGACGGGGCGCATAATATCGAAGGCATCAAGGCGCTTGTCGCAAGCTTGGATGATATAGATCTGTCCAAAGGGGTGCTCTTCAGTGCGATCGAAGGCAAGGAATATGATAAAATGCTGCGGTTGATCAAGGAACACTGTGCGGAAGTGGTCCTGACCGAATTCCCCAGCCCCAAGGGACTCATGGATATCGAAAAAGAGAGTATGGAGCTGGATATAAAGATGATCAGGGATATGCAGGAAGCCTATGACTACCTCTATAACCGTTACAGTTGTATCGTCGTCTGCGGTTCATTGTATTTCCTGAGCGCATTTAATGAAGTGGTGAGTATATGAAAGATGAGATAGTAATAAAAGGGGCAAGAGTCAACAACCTCAAAAATGTCGATCTGACGATCCCGCG
>CASEHR010000091.1 GCA_949287785.1 uncultured Bacillota bacterium
TTGGTATCGTGATGATCTTCAAAGCGCCATCATCTCGATGAACAATCAGACAGGTGCAGTAGTGGCGATCGGCGGCGGCAGGAATCAGACGGGCGCCCTCAATTGGAACAGGGCAACCATGAGCAAGATCCAGCCCGGTTCAACGATCAAACCGATTTTTGAATATCTCCTGGCTTTTGAAAAGCTGGGATGGGCAACAAGCCACACGATAACCGACAGACCTATCTATCTATACGGATCCGATCACCTGATCGCAAATGCCAGCGGCACTTATGACGGTGATATGCTTATGACAGAAGCGGTCGCCAGATCGTTGAATACACCGGCTATCCAGACCCTTCAGGCAGTGATCGATAAAGAAGGGGAAGATTTCTGTGTCGATTTCCTTAAAGCGATCGGGTTTGAGGTCGATGCCGATTCTTTCGATCTGCAATATGCAATCGGTGGCAATACTCTTCAGGTATCACCTGAACAGTTAGCCGGTGCACACGCCATATTATTCAATGGCGGACGGTATATCAAACCGCATACTATCCGCTATATCACCATGAGCGATGGCACGACTTATACTGCTGATACCGAAGGCACAAGCGTTGTATCGGAAGCGGCAGCTTATCTGTCGGCGCAGCTTGAATATGAAGTCGTCTACGGCGACTGGTTCAACTACACACAGATATTAAAGGATTCATACCCGGTATATGCCAAGACCGGTACGACTGATTGGGGCAACAGCGGCGAGAGCTACGGTATCCCGGTCGGAGCTGCAAAGGATTCATGGCTTGTCTGCTCGACTAACGAATACACCAATGCCATCTGGATCGGCTTCGATCGCGCCCAGAGCGGTGCATACATGACATCAAGAGACGACAGTATCAACCTCAAAGGCCAGATCGGCAATATTCTTTTGGATGCGGGTATCGAACATTTCGGTTATGAAGCCAAGGCTATCGAAAGACCGGATGATGTCGTCGAGATCACTCATGTAAAGGGTCTATACCCATACGTCGAACCGACCGTCGGGACACCGGTCACCGGTCTGATTAAAAAAGAATATGCCAAGCTGGTTCCGGAAAGCGAGATCCAATATGAATATCGTGAAGCGACTTTGGCCGGTATCACTGTTGAAACAAGCAGTTACGGTGATATCGATGTCGAATTCAATATGCTCGGTGAAGCCGGCAGCGGTATGCAAGACCTGACCGCCACAAGTCTCAGCGGTAAAGTAACGCATGCCTTTGGACGTCTTTATTTCCCGCGCATACGTTATCGGACATCTGATAACGTCGGCTTTGAAGCACGCTTGCTGGTCGATGGTACGGTTATCGACTCATCATCGACATCATTCACATCAACAACCCTGCACTACAGCATAAGCGATATCCTAGGCGCCGGCAAAGTCGAGGTCTGCGGATCAATGAATGGATCGGACAATGAATTCTGTGAAGTCGTTGATATATCGCGATTGAACGATGATGAAGATAATGAAGATCGGCCATATGACAATCTTGATGACGAATAGATAGTCGATTGATTTAAAAGCTCCAGGTTTCAACCTGGAGCTTTCTTATTTCATCGCTAAATCATTTTCAATCATCAGACGATCGATCGTTTTCCGAACGAAGTGGCCTGCGCATCAAGTTGCCGATGGCAATCGATGGTCTTTTGCCTTCAAATAAGACCGCATACACTTCATTCGTTATCGGCATATCGATATTGAGATCTTTAGCCAAGGCATAGACGGTCCTGGTGGTATTGATACCTTCGGTCGTCTTTTTATTTGTTGCCAGAAATGCCGATGCATCATCCGCCTTGCCGATAGCCAGACCGGCTTGATAATTTCGGGAATGCAATGATGAACAGGTAACGATCAGATCACCAACACCATTCAAGCCTAAAAATGTTTCCATCTTACCGCCGTTTGCGATGCCGAAACGTGTTATCTCCGCTAAACCCCTTGTCATCAAGGCGGCTTTAGCATTGTCACCTTGACCAAGCCCTGTAAGGGCACCACTGGCGATCGCCATGATATTCTTCAAAGCAGCCGCAATCTCTGCGCCGGCAACATCGGTATTGGTATATACACGAAAATAATCGTTGGCGAATAAAGACTGGATCCTCTTTGCTTCCTGTTCATCCTCACAAACAGAATTGACTAAAGTGAGCTTGCGTTCGATCACTTCTTCAGCATGGCTCGGTCCGATCAAAGACACAACATGCTTCGCCTTATCACCCATAATGTCTTTTATCTCTTCAGAAAGGCGTTTTTTTGTGATCGGATGAAAACCTTTAGCAACATTGATGAAAGTTGCGGGTCTTTCGATCTGAGAATAGATCTGGCGTAGAACACTTTCCTGCGCCAAAACAGGAACACCCAGTAAAATGACCTCCGCATCATTAACTGCAGCCAGATCGAGCGTAGCCTTGATATCGGGATGAATATCACAATCAAAGTACTTGCTGTTACGATGATTATGATTGATATCATCTATCTCATCTTTGCTGATACCGTATACGATCACATCATGACCATTGTCAGCCAGCACCTGGCTTAAGGCAGTCGACCAACTGCCGCTGCCGATAACAGCGATCTTCATTAACGTTCCTCCTTTTTGACGGCTTTGATATTGATCGGAACTCCTTCAAAAGCAAAGGCGTCCCGTAATTTATTCTCGATGTAACGCTTGTATGAAAAATGCAGAAGTTCGGGATCGTTGACGAATAAGACGATGACACAAGGTGCACTTTCGACTTGTGAAGCATAGTAGATCTTTAATCGTTTCCCATTATGCGTCTTAGGTGGATTGGACAATTGAGCATCCATTATGACTTCGTTCAGTACTGAAGTCTGGATCCTGCGATTGACATTTTCATATACCTCTTCGATCAGCGGCAACAGCGTGCTGACCCTTCTATTTTCCAAAGCACTGGTGAAGGCGATCGGCGCATAATCGAGATATTGGAATTCGTCACGGATCTTTTTCGTGATATCACTCATCGTATTCTGGTCTTTTGGAACCAAGTCCCACTTATTGTAGACGATGATAACACCCTTTAAAGCTTCGTGGGCTAATCCGGCAACATGCTTATCCTGTTCGATGATCCCTCTTTCACCATCGATAACAACAAGAACGACATCCGCCCGATCGATCGCAGCCTTCGCACGAAGAACTGAGTATTTCTCGATGTTTTCGATAACTTTACCCCGTTTTCTGATCCCGGCAGTATCGATCGCGACATACTGTTTGCCGGATACTTTAAAAACAGTATCGATCGCATCGCGCGTTGTTCCTTCGATATCGGAAACGATAACTCGGCTTTCTCCGACCAGCGCATTCGTCAGACTGGACTTGCCTACGTTTGGCCGTCCGATGATCGCAAAGCGGATCATGCCCTCATAATCGTCGACTTTCTTTTTTGGAAGTAACGAAACACATTTGTCTAAAATGTCACCAACACCGATCGAATGTGATGCCGATACAGCGATCGGATCACCTAATCCCAATGCATAGAATTCATAAATATCATTCAGCTTGGTCAGATCATCGATCTTGTTGACGGCCAGAACGACCGGTTTTTCTGCTTTGCGTAATAACTTGGCAATATACCGATCATCATCCGTCAGACCCTGGATACCATCTACCAAAAAGATGATGACGCCTGCCTGGTCGATCGCGATCTCGACCTGCGCATTGATCTCTTTCTGAAACGGCACATCCTTCA
>CASEHR010000092.1 GCA_949287785.1 uncultured Bacillota bacterium
TTCTTTTCATTGACGAGATCCATAATCTTGTCGGTGCCGGTAAGACCGAAGGTGCGATGGATGCCGCCAATCTGTTAAAACCAATGCTGGCACGTGGTGAATTAAAGTGTATCGGTGCAACTACTTTCGATGAGTATCGTAAGTATATTGAGAAAGATGCTGCTTTAGAGCGCCGTTTCCAAAAAGTTCAAGTAGCAGAACCTTCAGTCGAAGAGACGATATCGATCCTGCGTGGATTGAAGGATCGGTATGAGACACATCATGGAGTAAAGATAAAAGACGAAGCGATAATTGCTGCCGCAACACTTTCTGATCGTTATATTACCGATCGTTTCTTGCCTGATAAAGCTATCGATCTCATCGATGAAGCCTGTGCTTCGATCCGTGTTGAGATGGATTCGATGCCAAGTGAACTGGATGAATTGATCAGAAAGATCAGACAGCTTGAGATCGAAGAAGTATCATTGAAAAAAGAGAGCGACGAGAAAGCCGGAAGAAGACTGGCTGATTTGCAAGATGAGTTAAGCGGATTAAAAGCCGAAAAGGAAGAAATGTACAATAAATGGTCTTTCGAGAAAAAGCAACTCGAAGAGGTCAAAAAAGCTAAGGAAGACCTTGAAACAGCTAAACTGGATTTCACGCAGGCGCAAAACGATGCACAGTATGAGGTTGCCGCAAAGCTCAAATATGAAACGATACCCGAACTTGAAAAAAAGATAAGGCTTTTGCAGAATGAAACAAAGGATAAGATGATCAAAGAGGTTGTTGATGAAGAAGCGATCGCGAAAGTCGTTTCCAAATGGACTCATATCGAAGTAACCAGGTTAATGGCTACAGAAAGGGATAAACTCCTTCATCTGGCTGACATCCTGGCAAAAAGGGTCATGGGGCAAGATGAGGCGATACAAAAGGTTACAGATGCTATCTTGCGTTCAAAAGCTCAGATCCAAGATATTGGGCGCCCAATCGGTTCATTCTTATTCTTAGGTCCTACCGGTGTCGGCAAGACTGAGATCGCCAAAGCCTTAGCAGAACAGTTGTTTGATGATGAAGGTAAGATCGTTCGTATCGACATGAGTGAATATATGGAGAAATTCAGTGTTTCACGTCTTATCGGTGCTCCTCCCGGTTATGTCGGTTATGAAGAAGGCGGACAGTTGACAGAAGCAGTAAGAAGAAGTCCATATTCAATCGTTTTATTGGATGAAATTGAAAAAGCCCATCCCGATGTTTTCAATATCCTCTTGCAGATCCTCGATGACGGCAGGATCACTGACTCAAAAGGAGTTACTGTCGATTTTAAGAATACGATCATAATCATGACGAGCAACCTGGGCAGTGAATTTGCGTTTGAGAAGGATAAGGCAAAGAAGGAAGCGGAATATGAAACGCTTATCAAACGTTATTTCAAGCCGGAATTCATCAATCGTATCGATGAGGTCATCATCTTTGAACCACTTGATCACAAAGTTATAAAAGATGTTGCCAGAAAGTTTATATCACAGCTGCAAAAGCGCCTTTTACAAAGTGATATGACTTTAGAGATCACCGATAAAGCTCTAGATGAAATAGCTGACAACGGTTATGATGAAGCATATGGTGCAAGGCCGATGAAGCGCTATATTCAAAGAGCGATCGAATCACCGCTGGCAAAATTGATCATCAGTGATCCGGATAAAAAGAACTTTATGATCGATTATCGAAACGATCGGTTTACATTTGAATAATATAAACTGCCCTGGCTTAAAGAGGGCAGTTTTGTTATTATAGGGTGATGGAACAATACAACAGAGATGCGGAATTCAGTTATACCTTAGGAATGTCGATTACCATCGAACTTCTGGCAAATCATCCCGAGCGGGTAATTAAAGTCTATTATTCGTCAAAGATCTATCATAATGAGTTCTTTCAAAAACTGGAAAAGCTCTGCTTGATAAATGATATTCAGATGATCATGGATGATAGGGTGATTGAAAATCTATCGGTAAAAGAAAACTGCTACGTTGTGGCGTATTTTAAAAAGACGGCGGAAGATCTCTCTGAGAAATCCGATCATCTGGTACTTTGCGGTCTCAGTGATGAAGGTAACCTCGGCACGATCATGAGAACAGCGGTGTCTTTTGATATCCGAGATATCGTTCTCATTGGCACGGATATCGATTATTATGATCCGAAAATCGTCAGAGCATCAATGGGTTCGATCTTTTTTAGCCGCGTCAGGAGTTTTGATAATCTGGATGAGTATCTTTCAAGATACAAAGATCATATTCCGTATGCCTATGCTGATAGCGGCGAAGACATCCATGATCTCAGACTTGAAAAGCCGTATGCGCTTATCATCAACAGTCCAAAAGACTTTGCACGCAAAATCGCAATAAAAAAAGCCGGCGATGTTTCATTGGATCTACCGCTTGCCTGTGGGATTATTTTAGCTGCTCTTTATGCCAGAGATTGATTTTGTCGGTGTTATGTAGTGACAATTGAAAGTTTTCTTTGGCATGCGGATATTGATGATATATCTCATGAAGAAGAACTTTGATATCCTGTCTTTTTGTAAAACCGTCATTAGGACAGCCGCTTTTGATCGATGGAAGGCTGATCTCACGGGTCGCTTTTTTAATGTCTTTTTCAAAGGCATAGATAAAAGGGCGTATAAAAGTAATGTCTTGGTTACTGAGATGCATCTTAGGATCAAAAGTAGCGATTCGACCGCCATAGATCATGTTCAGCAACAATGTTTCGATCGCATCATCACTGTGATGGGCAAAAGCGACTTTGTTGCAATCAAGCCTTTTGGCAACCTGAATGACAGCACCCTTTTTTAATGTGGAACAGCGGCTGCATTCAATTTTGCCGTTTTTACGATGGATATCGAGGATATCGGCGATCTTTGATTTCTCAGCGACGATATCGATCGGATAATCGCTGAACCAGTCTTCAATCACCTTGAAATCTTCCTCGCCAAAACCAAGATCGATATGGATCCCAACAATATCAAAATGTTTATTGAAGGTATTGGCTGCCAAAAAACGGTATAGATAAAGGCAGTAAAGCAATAGATTGGAATCTTTACCACCGCTGATTCCGATCGCAATCTTATCACCATCATCGATAAGACCGTAATCAAGATCAGCCTTGCGCATACTTGCCAGGACTTTTTTAATGCTCATATAGCCGATTATAACACTAAGATGATATAATTAAAAAGATGGATACAGTTTTATTCGTTAATAAGAAACCCGGCATGACTTCCTTTGATGTTTGCCGTGAATTGAGAAAGGTATTTGGAACCAAAAGCATCGGTCATTGCGGTACTCTTGATCCTATGGCTGAAGGAGTGATGATCGTTTTGATCGGCAAAGCCACCAAGATTAATCAATTTATCGTCGGACACGACAAAGAGTACATTGCCGGTGTTGAATATGGATATATGACAGATACTTTGGATAAAGAAGGAAAGATCGTCAAAACGTGTGCTTTAAGACCCATTAGTAAAGATACGATCATTGAAGCCTTAAAGTATTTTGAAAAAACATATTATCAGCTTCCGCCGATGACTTCAGCTATCAAGGTCAATGGCAAAAAACTCTATGAATATCAAAGACAAGGTATTGAAGTGACGATACCGCAAAGAGAAGTGACGATTTATAATAACGAATTGATCGACGCCGATGAACATGGATTCACATTCAAGACCCATGTATCAAGCGGAACATATGTCAGGTCACTTGTCAGAGATATCATGGAATACCTTGATATATATGGCAGTTTAACGTCTTTGAAGAGAACTGAAGTTCAAGGGGTGTCGATCGATGAATGTGATGAGCTCGATGATATTAAAAAAGGAAAATACAGAACTCATGATATTTTAGAAGTACTGAAAATGAGTTATCCGGTATATGAATATCCCAATATTGCCGATATAAAAAACGGCAAAAGAATAAGGATTGACAGTGAACACGACCGTCTGGTAATAACCGGTCATGGCAAAGTTTTAGCGGTCTATGAGAAAGTTGGCGACAGCACATATCGTTGTGTAAGAGGATTGTTTTAATGAAGATATATCTGTCGAATTGTGATGTACATACCGATCTGAACGAGGCTGTCGTCGCTTGTATCGGTTATTTTGATGGATTGCATATCGGTCATCAATCTCTGATTGAAAAGACAAAAGAAATAGCCGAAAAAAAGGGGGTAAAAAGCGCGATCATCACTTTTTATCCCGATCCCAAAGACATCATCACCAAAAAGAAACATCAGCACATCCAAAAATTTGATGATCGATTAAAGATTGCCGAAGGGATGGGCATCGATATAGCGATCGTATATAGTTTCACCGAGAAGATGTGTAAGATGCATGAAGGTGATTTTTTTACCGATGTACTGTGTGATCTGCCGTTGGAAGGACTGGTATGCGGCTTTGATTTTTCTTACGGTTATAAAGGTGAAGGAACACCGCAAGATCTCATCAAACACGCCGAAGGACGCTACCCGGTATATGTGATTGATGAAGTTGTATATAAAGGCATAAAGATATCATCGACTAGAATCCGTGAAGCGATTAAAGCGGGCGATATCGAGTTGGTAAACGATCTACTCGGTTACCCTTACTTCAATCGGGGCACTGTCGTTCACGGTAAACAAAACGGTCGTAAGTTGGGCTTTCCGACGGCTAACATACGATTGGACGATGAAATACTGTGCCCGAAAACAGGCGTTTATATC
>CASEHR010000093.1 GCA_949287785.1 uncultured Bacillota bacterium
TCTTTGATACTTCGATCATGATCAAGGCACCATTTGACGATCTCTATCCTTTCATCTAAGGTCGTGATTCTTCCTTTTGTCATATAGATCTCTCCTTTAGGATCATAGTCCTCTAATTCTATATGACCATTATACTTTTTGGCCCAAGATAAAACAGTATGGTTTGACGGTATACCAAACTTAGCTGCTAAACATATAAAAGATCCTTTACCATCTAGGTATTCTTTTACGACTTTCTCTTTAAACTCTTTTGAATAAGCCTTATTTCGTGGTTTATCATCAAAGATCTCGGCACCATGAACTTCATACTGCTTTACCCAATAAACGATCGTCTCTTTTCTATTTGTGCCAAGAGATCTGGCTATCTCTATAGATGACTTCTTACCAGATAGATACTCTTCGCAAGCTTTAATCTTAACTTCATTTGAATATCTAGCTTTTCTTCCCATAAATAAATCCCCCTATAGGAGAGCACAAGATTTAATTATTTCCTGTGTCTACTATAGGGGGATAATATCAGTTGGACGATCTTTCTGACTTTTATTTATCAGACCCTGTGGTCACTTACGATCATCGGGGGTATTATCAAACATTACGCTTATTTTCTGGTTCCTTATATCGTAGCGGAGAATCCGTCGATCAAAGCCAATAAAGCCATCACTTTATCGCGGAAGATGATGAAAGGACACAAATGGGAGTGCTTTAGGATCGAACTGAGTTTTATCGGTTGGATCATGCTGTCGGGAATGACTTTAGGTCTATCATCGCTTTTTTACAGCAACGCCTATCAGACAGCGACCTTCAGTGAATACTATGCTGCCTTGAGAAAACTGGCCAAAGAAAGCATGATCGATGGTGCCGAACTGCTCAATGACCGCTATTTATACGAAAAAGCCGATGAAGCTGTTTTATTAGAGGCTTATCCTGAGGTCAAAGACCGCGTCGATCGTCCGCATCTTGACGGAGTTAAAGGTTTTTTTGCCGAGGTCTTCGGGCTGCTTTTTAAAGAAGGTAAAGAAGAAAAGGCCTATGAAGATGATCTCAAGCGCTATGAACGCTATCGGAATATCGAAGATGCCTATGAGACCAGAGCTTATCCGACCCGTCTTTTTACGATCAAAGAAAGCGATAAACGCGATGTCTTCAGCGAGCTTGAACCGATGCGGGTGTATACGATCTGGTCGGTCATTCTGATGTTTTTCATCTTTTCGATGATCGGCTGGTTATGGGAGGTCTCATTGCATCTTGTCACTGACGGATCTTTTGTCAACCGAGGAGCGTTGTTTGGACCATGGCTTCCGATCTACGGTTCCGGCGGGATTTTGATCTTGTTGCTTCTAAAGAAGATCCGCAATCGGCCATGGCTCAATTTCATACTTATCATCATCGTCTGTGGTATTCTGGAATATACGACTTCATATGTGATGGAGATGAACACCGGTCTTAAATGGTGGGATTACACCGGTTATTTTCTCAATCTCAACGGCCGGATCTGTGCGGAAGGCCTCATGGTCTTCGGTATCGGCGGTATGGCTTTTGTCTACATCCTGGCACCGGTCTTTGACGATATCATAAGAAAGATCGCGCCGTCATTCGTTAAGATCATCTGTATCCTTCTGTTAGTCGCCTTTATCACCGACATGATCTATTCCCATTTCTACCCCAATACCGGTGATGGTATTACCGATTATGCCGACTTTTCTATAAAGAATCGGCTGTAGATGAGATCACTTTTATGTCGACCGGTTATTTATTATTATGGCAATCGATTTGATTTAAGGGTAAGATATATTGGTTCAAGGAGAAGATGATGAAGTGGACGACTTTAAGTAAAGAGGAATACCAGGCTTTTGTCGGTGATCACGCGCAGGCTGATTTTTTGAATTCGACATTAGCCGGTGATAAATTCATTATCGATGGCTGGCAAGTCCATTATGTCGGGATCATCGATAGCGGCAAGGTCATCGCCGGAGCGATGATTGCCGGTTATCCTATTAGGGGTTTCGGCTATTATTATTATGCCCCTCGCGGGTTTGTTATGGATTATAAAGACGAGGAAGCAGTCAGGATGATGACGGATAATGTCAGGGACTATCTTAAGAAACACCACGGCCTGTATCTCAAGATCAATCCTAATGTCGAGTATCAGGATCATGACAAAGACGGCAATATCGTTGGCAGCTTCGTCAACGATGATATCTTGCGACTTTTAAATAGCAATGGCTATATTCACCAGGGGCTGACGAAAGGCTATGATCTTGGTGATCAGTGCCGTTGGGTATCAGTCATCGATCTTAAAGACCGGACGCAGGATGAGATCTTTAAAAGCTTTGCCGGTCAGACGCGCAATGATATCAAAACAGCTGAAAAATACGCCGTCAAAGTCAGGGAATTGAAAAAGGATGAACTGGGAATCCTCTATGATATGGAAGAACGTTCCGGTGAATATCATCATTTCAGGACCCGCAGTCTTTCTTATTTCAATGAAATGTACGCGGTATACGGTGATCATGTCAAAGCACTTTACGCATATCTTGATATCGATGAATACCATAAGCGCCTGCTTGAAGAAAAAAAACGAGAAGAAAGAAAGATATCCGCTTTGAACGAAGATCTTTTAAAGACCCCGAATTCAGCCAAAAAACAACGGCTTTTAAAGGCGGCCAGGGAATATTATGACGCCTTGGTCCGCAAAGTCGCTGATTTTGATGATCTGCAAAGGGAATTCGGCAAAGAACTGCCCTTGGCAAGTGCTATGTTTATGAAATACGGTAAAGAAGTCACCTATCTATTCAGTGGTTCGGAACATAAATATCGTGTATATCGTGGCTCATATGCGATCCAGTGGCATATGATCAAAGAGGCGATAAGCGAAGGATATGAGCGCTATAATATGTACGGTATCAGCGGGAATTTCAAAAAGGGTGAAGACGGTTACGGTGTCTTTGACTTCAAACGCGGTTTTGATGCGAAGGTCGTTGAACTGCTGGGTGATTTCATCCTGGTCATCGATCCTTTGAAATACCGGGTCTATAAAAGACTTAAAGATATCAAAAGATCATTAGGACATTAAAAGAAGGGCCCGGCCCTTCCTTTTAATCGATATCGATGACTTTTGATGGATTGAGGATATTGTTGGGATCAAAAGCAATCTTGATCTTTTTCATCAGATCGATGACTTTTGGATCAAGGGAATCTCTGAGGTAGCCTTTTTTGGCATGACCGATTCCATGTTCACCGGATACCTGGCCTTTGAGGATCGAGGCTTCTTCATATAGTGCGTCCATAAAAGCTTTTGCCTTGTTTCGCCATAGATCATCAGGCATGTCGTCCTTGAGGATGTAGATGTGCAGATTACCATCGCCCGCATGACCGAATGAACGCATGCGGATATTCTCACGGTCTGCGACGTTTTTGGCGAAATCGTTGAAATCGCTGACTTTGTCGATATCGACGACTACATCGCACTCATCCATTTCCGTTGTTGAATTCTTGATAGCTTCCAAGAAAGCGCCGCGGGCATCCCAGATGCTGGCTTGCCTTTCTTCGGTGTCGCTGATAAAGACATCGATCGCTCTTTTTTCTAAAGCCAGTTCAGCGCAGCTTTCGATCATCCGGGACAACTCGGCTTTATTGTTGCCGCTGTACGAGACGATGAGATAGGCGTTGTAGTCTTTGTTGGGGAAGTCTTTGCCAAGATATAAGCGGGCATCTTCGATTACTTCCTTTTCCATAAATTCGATTGTCGTAGCGACATATTCCAGATTAGTGATATAAGGAACAGCTTCCAGTGCTTCCTTCAAGGTGTTGAAAGGGATCAGAAGCGAGGTCATCAGTTTGGGTTTGGGGATGATCTTGGTGATGATCTTGGTGACGACAGCTAATGTTCCTTCCGATCCGATGATGAGGTCTTTCAGATCATAACCGCTGCTGTTTTTGGCGATCTTGCCACCGATGGTCAAGATACTTCCATCAGCCAGGACGATCTCCAGGCCTTTGATGTGGTCACGGGTGACGCCGTATTTGATCGCCCGCATGCCGCCGGCATTTGTCATGACATTGCCACCGATCGTCGCGCTTTTCTCGCCCGGATCCGGTGCGTATAAAAAGCCTTCTTCACTAACTTTTTCGATCGCATTCATGAGGATCACACCCGGCTCAAAAGTCGCCGTCATCGTTTTCTTATCGATCTCCAGGATCTTATCCATACGGGTCATATCGATCAGGATGCCACCGTTTATCGCTACACAACCGCCGCATAAACCAGTACCCGCTCCACGGGGTATTATGGCAAGACGGTTATCGTTTGCATATTTCAAAAGCTTAGCGACATCTTCAGTACATCTCGGTGTGACGACAAGATCGGGCATCTTTGTACCATAGATCGTCATCTCATCATGACTGTAATCTTCATTTATCGCCTGATCATTGACAAGTTCAGGACCTAAAAGGTCTTTGATGGCGCTGATATGTTCGGCAGTTACTATATTAAGCATCTTGTCCTCCTAATTTTTCTAATAAGCGGTCGACGATCTCGCCGGCATCGGCAACGACGGCGACATGGGCGATATCAAAGATCGCTGCTTTGGGATCGTTATTTACCGCAATGATAAGCTCACTGTTTTTCATACCGGATGTATATTGGATCGCGCCGCTGACACCAAAGGTGATGATGAGTTTCGGTTTTACCGATCTTCCCGAAAGACCGATCTGTCTATAGACACTGTAACGTCCGCTTTCCACAAGCGGTCGGGTACAGGAGATCTCAGCACCTATCATCTCAGCCAGCTTCTCGATCTTGCCGATCGTCTTCTCATCTTTGATGCCGCGTCCTATCGTGATCAGCACTTCGGCATCTTCGATCCCTTCGATCTGGGGCTTGTCGATGACTTTCAGGATCTCGATCTTTGATGAAAGAGCGAGCTTTTCTGTATCGATGATATTTACTTTGCCATGAGGTATTTCTCTTGCGGCTTTGTCCATTACTTTATAGCGGACGGTCGCAAACTGTGGCCGGTGGTCGGTATTCAGGATCTGAGCCATGATATTGCCGCCGAACGCAGGCCGGATCTGGACAAGATCGGTGCTGGTGCGCATACGTAAGATCGTACAATCGGCTGTCAAGCCGGTCTTGTAATATGCGGCGACTCTTGGTGCCAGTGATCGTCCGCTGACTGTTGCACCGACCAGCACGGTATTCGGCTTGCGTCGGTCGATACAATGGACAAAAACATCTTTATAGATATCGCTTCTAAAATAAGCCAGCTTTTCATCATCATAGACGTCTACTTCATCGACACCATATGCCAGAAGTTCTTCGGCCAAATCTTTGATTTGATAGCCGATCATGAGGCAATGAACTTTTTGATGGATAACTTCAGCTAATTCCTTGGCTTTTCCGATCAGTTCAAAGGTGACCGGATGGATCGTCTTATTATCGTGTTCAACATAGACGAGGATATCGCGCCAGCTATCCTTATCGATATTTGTCTTATTGGTGATCACTTCTTCACTGATCGCTTTTTCAGGACATGACCTGATACAGATGCGGCACATCTTACATGCGGCATTTACTTCGATCTTCCCGTCTTTTAGTTCCAGGGCGTTGAATGGGCATTTTGAAAGGCATACTTTGCACAAGACACATTTGCCATGATCGATGCTGATTCCCATTTACACTTCCTCCTTGAGCAGTTTGGTATTCTTTAAGATGGTATACAATTTGTCGGCAATGTTATCGATATCGCCTTCAAGCCTTTGCGTGTCGGTATTGCTGCTTGGGGCAAAGATCCTTTCGACCTGGGTTGGCGAACCATTTAGACCGATACGCGTGTGATCGATCAGGGTAAGATCATCAGCGGTAAGTGTATGGATCTTCAGATCCTTGCCGGCTTTATATAACCTATATGACGGAAGATCTGGCTGATACATCGATTTCTCAACAGTGATCAGACATGGATAATCGATCCTGACGATCGCATCCTTTGTGGTCAGGTCCTGTCTCAGGGTCAGACCTTTTTCGTCGATCTCTTCAAGCTCCAAGGCCCATGATATATGCGGTATGCCCAATACCTCAGCCATCTCCGGACCGACTTGCGCCGTATCGCCATCCGTCGTCTGTTTGCCACAGATGATAAGATCGACATTACCGATCGCCCTGATCGCGTAAGCCAGACTATAAGCGGTAGCCAGTACATCCGCGCCGGCAAATCTCCGGTCGCTTAAAAGCCATCCTTCATTTGCGCCCAGCGCAAAACTCTCTTTGAGTACTTCTATGGCACTATTCGGGCCCATCGTCAAAGCGTGGATCTTGGCACCGGTCCGAGCGGCGATCTTTTTGGCCGCTTCCATCGCGACAAGGTCAAAGGGATTCATCTTGGTGTCGATCCCGTTTCTGAGCAGGACACCGGTCTTCGGATCGACGTCGACCTTTTGGGTAGCTGGTACTTGTTTAACACATACTACGATATTCATTTCAAATACTCCTTCTAGGTCAATTATATATGAAAGGGCTTTCTACTAATACAGAAAAATGTATTTTCTCCACAAAAGTCGAATTTACGGTCGATCAGAAATGATCTTAGTGGGCTGCTTATGACAAATCGCGATGGTCCCTTATTGGAAAAATCCGTTGTCATCCAAGATGGTATAATGCCTGTTTGGATCCGAGCTCAAGGTGATATCGGCTCTTACGGAACACTTGTTCACTAAGTCAGCATTCTTTTCATCGACATTCTGATAATGTTTCAAGGTCATCGCAAGGTCCATTCCGCTTTGCATCTTTCGCTTGATGAGGTCTTCTTTAAGATCTTCTTTCATTGTCTTGATGAAGATCGTCAGATCGCTGTATTTTTTAAGATCGCGCCATTTTTCGATATCTAAAAGCAAGTAATTG
>CASEHR010000094.1 GCA_949287785.1 uncultured Bacillota bacterium
ATGACAAAGACACCCTGCTTCATAAAGTACTCCAGCCATTTGTCCAGTATAGCTGGATCTGCCATATCTTTCTTAGTCAGAACCAGAAGCCTTTTCTTATCCTTGGCCAAACGTTCGATCAGAGGGTTTGCGCTGGCTAAAGGTGCTCTGGCATCCCTGAGTTCGATCACCAGATCCACAAGCTTAAGATTTTCCTGCATCTGACGACGCGCCTTTTCCATATGACCAGGAAACCATTGGATCACTTTTCCTTCGCTCATCTTTCCTCCTTTGTACTCATAAAACAATTTTGACTGTCACAGCCTTTTGTCTCTGTCCGCATTTCTCAGTGTAAAAATAATGATCGATGACGAATCCGTTATCCAAAAAAGCCGCTAAGACATGACCGCGATCACATTCGAACGAATCATACAGAGTAGTGACCCCGTTATTTTTAGCCTCTTCCAATATAAGATACAGCGCCTTATCAAAGTATCCGTGATGCCGGTATTGCGCTTTGATGATGATATCCAGATAACACCGGTCATCATTATGATAATAAGCACCGATCCCGATATATGCGCCCGACCTGTCATCCTTTATATAATACAATTTATCATTATTTATCTGTCTTTTCCGATATCGCTGAAGCAGATCGTCTTTACACAAAAAGATCCTGCCTGTCTTTTCATCGTAATTATTTGCGCTGATTTTATATCCCTTGTTGTATGACATCGTCAGCTCATCGGCATAAAGCTCGATCTCAAAATCATCATCGATACCCGGCTCATAAAGACTGATAGCTTTATACAGATGACAACCGGTATCATGATCACAGAATACGCCGATCGCTTCAAGATAGGCGAAGATGATCCGGGGACCAATAAAACTCATACCTCTTTTTTTAAGATCATCGCTGATCCTGACGGAAATGTCATTGCTTGTAAGACCATTATAAAAGTATTTGCGTCCTTTGGTATATACTCTGAGATAATCGTAAAAGGAACCAAACTCCGCACTTATCGCTTTGAAGATCCTGGCATTTTGAATACTGGCTCTGATCTTAGCACGATTATGAATGATATTTTCGGTTTTAAGCAAGCGTTCAACATCTTTTTCATCATATCCGCATACTTTCCCGATATCAAACCCATCATAAGCTCTTAAAAAGAAAGCGCGTTTATCAAGGATACACTTCCATGATAAGCCCGCTTGAAAAGACTCCAGTATGAGCATCATAAAGAGATATTGGTCGTCAGTTCTCTTTCTGCCCCATTCTTCTTCGTGATATTTTACATATATCGGATCACTTGTATCTAACCAATGACAATACATGATCAATCAAAGCCGATATCGGATAACGGCCATAAGGTAAGAACTCCTAAAGCCATGACATCATCAGTGGTAAATGGGCCATAGTATCTTGAATCCCTTGAGACATTGCGATTGTCTCCGAGCATGAAATACTCATTATCCTTTAAAGTGACGGTAAAGTCCTCGGTGTATACCTCATCACTCAAAAAGGGTTCTTCGATGTACTCACCGTCGATATAGAGCTTATTGTCACTGTATTCGACTGTTTCACCCGGAAGACCGATGACTCTTTTGACGATGCGATCTTCTGTCTTTGGACTGTCGATGACCACGACTTCAAAACGATCGATGCCAAACCACTTGGTGAAGATACCGCTAAAGCCAAAATCACCGTCGTGCAGATTAGGATACATACTCGACCCGCTGACTCTGACCGGTATGGCAACAAAATTGATCAATATGACAATAATGATAAGACTCACAAGGATATCCTTGAGCAGATCAAAGAGAAAATCACTCTTTTCTTTCTTTGGTGCTTTTTTCTGTGGCTCATCCGGGATCAGCGGTGTGATCTCCTGCGCCTTGTATTCTTTTGTCTTTTTCAGGTTGTTTTCTTCCATGACTTACCTCTAATAAAACAAGGCCGCACTCAGGCGACCTTGGTGATCAGCGAACTTCTTTGAGTCTCGCAGCTTTTCCTGTGCGTCCTCTTAAGTAATATAGACGTGCTCTTCTGACTTTACCTTTGCGGATGACAGTTACATTCTCAACGATAGGTGAATGCATCGGGAAAGTTCTTTCAACACCGACACCGCTGGATACCTTACGGACTGTGAATGTCTCACCAATGCCGCTGCCTTGGACCCTGATGACCGTTCCTTCAAAAGCCTGAACACGAGATTTGTTACCTTCTTGGATCCTTACATCTACTCTTACCAAGTAGCCGGGACGAACTTCGGGACGATTTTCCTTCAATTGACCCTTCGTCACTTCTTCAACTAATCTTAAATTCATACATACTCCTTCTTTAATACATCAACGTTCATATGAAGACCTCAAAGCGGAACATTGATCGCCTAAGCTTTGATAGTATACAATAACCGCAAGTTTAGCGCAAGACCTTTAATGATCGGCCCGATACTAAAAACACGCCGGCTTTAAGCCGATCTTCTTTGTCTCACCTTTAGATATCGCACTTACGCAAAACGCTGTATACATTAAATATAATACAATTTGTAGTATCGATATCATATAATAATCTCATGGATATAAATGAAGAGATAAAAAGAAATAAAAGCCGGCACCGCCAGATCCTGATCGATAAGGATTCACCGTATCTTCAAAGACTGCGCATGATCATCGACACCAAGAATCACAAGTCTCTCATTACCTGGGGTCTTGCTTTGGCGAGTGAAAGCATCGCGATCTATGAGACCAAATATCAAAGCGGCATCGCTCAATATGCATATGACCTTACCTGCCTTTGGGCAAGAGGTGAGATCAAAATGCCAAGAGCCAAGAAAGCGATCCTAGAATGTCATGCCTTGGCGAAGTCATTAGACGATAAAGCTGATATCGCTTTGGTCCATGCGATCGGACAAGCTTTATCGATCGTTCATACCAGAGGTCATTCGTTGGGTTATCCGATCTACGATCTTACATATCAGATCTTAAAAAACGACACCAAAGATATCAAGCCGATACTGGATAGGCGGATGGATCATTATATCGGTCTGTTCGATCAACTTGTGATCGATAACCGGTGGGCATCCTTTATCGTTTGAGTTCTTCAGCCAGTTCTCTTAACAATTCTTTTTCTTCAGCGGTAAAACGATGTTTTTTCAAAAGATCACGACGATATTTGATCGTCTCATATAAAGCCATTTTTTTACGATAGCGTGCGATCTTTTGATGATCACCACTCAATAAGATATCCGGTACTTTATTGCCGTTATAATCATAAGGTTTGGTATATTGCGGATATTCCAAAAGGTTGTCATCATATGATTCAACATCTAAAGAATCCGGATTTATGACCTCTTTTTTTAATCTGATGATCGAATCAGCAATGACCATGCTGGCTAATTCACCGCCGGTCAGGATATAATCACCGATCGAGATGTTTTCATCTACCAAAGCCGAGACTCTTTCATCTACTCCTTCATAATGACCGCAGATAATGGCGATGTGCTCCTTTTCAGCCAGAGCTCTTGCCTTGGCTTGAGTGTATGGTCTAGCTTTGGGTGAAGTCAGTAAGACATAAGGATCGCCATCGATGCTTTTAATGGCCCGATCGATCGGACCGACTTGCATAAGCATGCCGGCACCGCCGCCATAGGGCGTATCATCGACATGACGAAACTTGTATACCGAAAAATCACGGATATCGATAATCTCGATATCAGCAAGCTCTAAAGCTAGGGCTCTTTTGATGATCGATGTATCCAGAAAACCTTCAAACATCTTTGGGAATAGAGTCAGTATCGATATCTTCATAGCAGACCTTCAACTGTTCTGATCCTGATATATCGATCTTCAAGATCGACTTTTTCAATAAAATGACCGATAAAAGGTACCAGCCTGACAATACCATCAACCTTCTGGATCCTGATGAAATTATAGGCAGGACCTTCTGTGACTTCGATTACTTTACCGACCATCACATCCTGATCATAGACCGCAAGACCGATCAGATCACTGAAGTAATACTCGCCATCTTTTAAAGGACTGATATCCGCTTTAGCTTTATACAGATCCAGGCCTTTATACATCTCAATATCGTTGATATCATTGATATCTTTGAATTTGACGATGAGATCACCCTTGTATTCGCGATATCTTTCAACGACAAAAGGATGATAGACGTCATCTTTCAAAAGGTACACTTTCGATCCTTTTTTATAGCGTTCTTTAATGAAATCAGTGTCGATACTGACTCTGATCTCGCCTTTTAAGGCGTATGTGTTCAAATATTTACCGATATAAACATATTCCATAGACTGCATTATATATTAAAAAAGGTGCTGATTGCACCCTAAATATTAATAGCTTCAAACTTGATGCTGATGTGCTTTTTGCCATGCGGCAAAGCCTGCATCATCGTTCTTAAGCTCTGAGCCATGACCCCTTTACGGCCGATCAGACGTGACAGATCACCTTCGGGAGCATAGACATAGATGACGATCTCCCGTTCATCCAGACTAGGCATCTCTTTGACAACGACGCTGTTTGGCTCAGTACACAGTGGCTGTACAAGTCCTAAAAGGACTTCTTCGATATTGGTCATTACTTCTTACCTTCCAGATACTTGGCCATGATACCTTCTTTTTTGAAGATGCTTTTGACTGTATCTGATGGAATAGCGCCCTGATTCAACCACTTAAGAGCCTTTTCTTCATCGATATCGATGATAGCTGGATCTTTAGTTGGGTTATATGTACCGACGACCTCGATATTACGTCCGTCACGACGAGCACGTGAATCAGCAGCTACAATACGGTAAAATGGAGCTTTCTTTGCACCCATACGCAAACATCTCAATTTAACTGCCATAAACAAGACCTCCTTTTTTCAAACATCAGTATCATACGTAAATAGCGGTACTATGTCAAGTATTTTTACTTAACTAGTAGCTGAAATCATTTAAAACATAGGTGTATAAAAGATTGATCGGCATCGGACCATGGGCGAGGATGGCGGTATGGAAATCAAGATCAGATATGGTCTTGCCGGCTGCTTCATTGACCTTTTGATGAAGATCTTTGATCATAGCGCCGCTGATATAGTATTTGATAAATATACCGGGCGATAGCTGCAGCTGGCGTATGAGCGGTGATATGACCTCGCTGTCTTTTCCGACACCTATCATCTGAGCTAGGACATCTCTGCCGTCTTCACCTGAATAATGCATCTTGTAATCACTCAATATACAATTCAATGTGAGATAAGTATTAAGATCTTTTTCATAAGATGCAAGCACCGGTTCATCAGCATATCCGGCGCTGTACTCTTCGACATAATTGGCATACCCTTCCGTATAACCGGCGATGTTCAGAATCCTTATGATATCGGGTGTCTTGTTGATTGTGGCATCGTAGATGTTCTGATACATATGGCCGGGGTAACTTTCATGTGCGATCGTCAAAAAATCGCTGTCGCTGTAATCACCGACGAGTGTCAATTTCTGATCGCCGAGGGGATCATCTAAAGCTGCCAGGACATAAAATGCGGAAGTAGCTCCCAGAAGATCAGCCATCGCGTCGGGAGCGACGATCATCTCATAGTCAACATCTTCGATCTCTGGGAAATCATCTTTCATCGCATCCTTGATATGATCGATGACGGCATTGGGGTCGTTACCATCAAAAATCGGCCCTTCTGGAATATCATCATAATCAGCGATCCTGATAGCATATGTATCTATCAGACTTTCGACATAGTTCAGATAAGCTTCCGGGTCATCAAAGCCGGTATATTCCCGGATCAATGCTTCATAGTACTCCTTACCGTAAGGCATGTCGTACAGTGTGACGCCTGTGACCTGTTTGATATCCATTTGTTGCAGACCATCACGTATCTGTGTATAAAAGTCATCGATCTTCTCATCGATATCAGTTGATATCTGGGTGATATAAGCTTTCTTTGCAGAATCTTCAAGATCAGTGGCACCGATCTTATCGATAAAGCTGTCTTTTAAGAAGGTATAATCACCATTTATCAAGACAGAATCGATGTTGTTTATGGTTATCGCCACTTCCTCCGGCGGCATACCGTATCCCTTGTTCTGTCTTTCCCTCTCAAAAGCAAGCAACTCCTCACCGTATTCATCCAATGTATCCAGCAAGTAGATATAGTTCTCGACATCTTGACGGTCATTGATATTGAAATAGTAAAAAGTAATGAAGATATCCGATAGATTCCCGGTGTAAGCGCCGAGAACATTATTGGAAAGATAATAGAAAGGCTCTTCATACTCTTCGGCGATCGGCTCAAAAGCCCAATCAAGGACATCATACGATTCCTTCAGATCTTCGTTCAGTCTTTCTCTTTCAAAAGCGTGCAATTCTTCGTAAAGCTGGTCGGAAAGATCGATAGATCGCCTGTTTTCCTCCAATGAATATTCAGGCCAGCTCACTCTGACCTTTTCAACGCCTTTGGTTTCGGCATCGAGGTACAGCTGATTGAAACCGATATCGCCGGGTTCCAGGACTCTGAAGACAATTTCATCGAGCCATATTCTGAAAGCCTCACTTTCATCAGTGCTGGTACAGCCAAATAAGGTAACGGCTAAAAGAAAGCAGAATATTAAAGTCAGTATTTTCTTCATATCAAAACTCCGGTTGGAGAGCGATTGCTGCATCAAACTCAGCCTCGGTTATATATCCTTCCGACAGCATGCACTCCAAAACATGTTGCTGCCTTTTATAGGTGTTGGGATTGTTTTGCGACAAGGCGTAGTTTGCCGGGCTGTTAGGAATTCCGGCTAAAAGCGAAGCTTCATAGACCGACAGATCATCCGGTTCCTTTGCGAAATAGCCGATAGAAGCATCATAGACATTGAAATAACCATCACCGTAATTGACATTATTGATATACATCTCCAATATCTCATCTTTAGTGTAGACATCTTCAAAGTCATAAATAAAGAAGTATTCAGCCAGCTTAGCGAAAAAACCCCGGTCATAACCGAAATAGACGTTTTTGACCAGTTGTTGAGTGATAGTCGAGCCACCTTCCTGCATTGACCCACTGATGATATTGGTCAGTACCGCCCGGAAAAGAGCGATAAAATCGATTCCTTCGCGCTCGTAAAAGCGTCTGTCTTCAACAGCGACGAAGGCATCTATAAGATCTTCATCGATATCATCAAAATATGTGTATGTCGACGTATTGTCGACCACATACGAATAGACATCGACGACGGGTAGACTCTCTTTGGCATCAGTATAAATGTAATAAGCAACACCAAACATACTAACAGCCAGGATCATGATGATCAGAAAGACCATCAGCAATAATTTACGAAAGATCTTCATAAAGAAAAACACGAATCATTCGTGTTCACTTACTTCTGATTCATCGATTTCATGACCGCACGGATCTGTGCTTCACTCGGTTTTCTGCCCATCTGCATGAACATCGCTCTGATCATCTTCTCATTGATCGGTGGATTCTTCTCCAATTGTTTTTGGAAATAATGTCTTGCGATGAAGAAACCGGCAACACCGCCAAGAACAACACCGATAAGCAAATAAATAAATGTCGTTAGACCGAATCCCATAATTTTCCTCCATTTTATAGCCTAAGGGGTAGTAAAATTTCCCTGACGACCAGGTGGGTGTCCTGTATGATCCTTCAGGATTCCACTTCATGGCATTCTACACCAAACCATAACTCCGGACTCCCTAATTTTACATGTAGGAATTTTATCATGTCCCCCTAGGCTCATTAATTATAACTAACTTTTCGTCTATCTTTAACTAATGTTTTAAGAAAGCGTATTTTAATGATCATTTGTTTTGATATGTAAAAGATCAAGCTGCTCAAAAGACGTGCTTTTGCGAACTGGATCAATCGATACATGGTATCCATAAACTAAAAAGATGCAAGGAATGAAAAGCCCTGCATCTTTTTGATCAGCGTTTGAAGAAACTGTGCTTGGTATTTACCTTGTCGATAACGATCTTATAATCATCAAGGATCGCCCGATAATCAGCTTTGAATTTATCGCCGCTTTTTATATAGCTGTCCTTGGCTTTGTTATAAGCTTCCCTGGCTTTCAAGATCTCTTCGTTGACCGTTTTAGCTCGCTTGGTAAGTTCTTTTCTTTCTTCAGCGAGCTTGGCTATCTTGTCTTCGCTTTCCTTCTTGTAGCGTTCGATCTTAGCTTCTTCGTTTTTCATAAGCTCGGCAACTCTATTTTGATAATCAGCTTCCAACAACTTCAGATCATCGCGTTTCGTCGCCAGTTCTTTATTGAGATCGTCGTTAAGTCTATTGATGTCAAGCTGGCGATTACTGTTCTTGTCTTCTTCGACTAAGATCAGGGCATCGTACTCGTTTTTAAGAGCATTGCGACGTTCTTCTATCGTCTGTTTCGACATATTGAAATAAGTCATCAGCTCATCGACTTTGTTTCTGTAGGCATCCTTGATGACATTTTCCTGCTCCAGGATCTTCAGAACCATCGCATCGAGACTTTCGGTATACTCTTTGACCTTGGCCTCGTGTTCCCTGCGTTTATCATCGATAGCCTCTTCGTGATCGACCTTGGCCTTTTTTAAAGCTTTCTTATGTTCACTTATCAAATTGGTCTTCTGTAAGTCGAGATCTTCGATAACTTTATAAACACTGTCGATCTTGGCGCTGTGATCGGCTTTTAAGGCACTTATCAGTCTCTCACAATCCGCAAGTTCACTACTATAAGCTTCCTTGCTCTTTTCGATCTGTCGCTTGACGACGGCAAGATCATTTTCAAGATCTTCAAGATCCTTTTTGTAACTGATGTCTGCCATGTCACGATCCTGGGTAAGCTTGACGATTTCATCACGAAGTGATGCGTTATGATCACTCAAAGCTTTGATCCGATCAGCAGTTGCCTTTCTCAGATCCGCCAGCTCATTCTGATAAAGACGGCGTGTATTTAGATAGTTAGTATCAAGTTCACGGTGCTTTTGATCATACTCATCCTTAAGATCGCTTATTTCTTTATTCATCTTTTCATCGAGATCACGGTATTGACGATCAAGGTCGCTGTTTAGGCGTTTCAGATCGAATAAGCGTTCTTCCAGATCCTTACGCAAACGCTCATTGGCGTCATTTAGTTTACCGATATCAGCATTGACTTTAGCTTCTTTAGCCTTGTATTCGATCAGGAGGTCTTCTTCCTTGCGGGCGAGACTGGCTTCATGATCGTTCTTTTTCTTTTCGATATCCTGAAGCAAGACGAAGCGCGCATCGTTATTAGTTGCGATGATGTCCTGCAAGTCCTTGGTATAGATCGCCTTCTTCTGGGTCAGCTCATCATTGAGCTTGGCGACATAAGCCTCGTATTCCCTGTTCTTCTCTTCAGCTTTTTCTTCGATCTGTTTATAAGCATCTTCGAGTTCTTTTGCGACAACCTCTTTTTCACTTACCTTCGCAGCGATCTTTTGACCATACTCCTTATCGAGCAGCGATCTTTCATGGTCAGCCTTGGCGATGTCCTCCTTTTTAGCGCGGATCCTGGCATCATAATCGCTTACGAGCCTTGTATACGCCAAGCGTTTTTCTTCGATCGCCGATGTCAGCTCTTTCAGTGTCTTATCTTCGTTTTCCCTATCGGTGATCTCTTGATTCTTCAGATCCTCGGTTTCTTTGATAAAATCGTCTTTTAGAGCTTTGATCTTATCATCATATTCACTTACCATCGTGCTCAGTCTGCCATCGGCATCTTTGAGCTTCATCTCGTTTTCATCTTTGAGTCTGGCAAGCTCATCTTTTTTCGCTTCATTGATCTTCAGTAATTCGTTGTATTCCTTTTCATGATCCTTCTGGATCACTTCACGCTCATTTTTCAGGCGCTCTTCCTCTTTGGCAAATTCCTCATCTTTCAATACCAGGCGGTCTTCGTGCTCCTTGATGATACCGGCAAACACCTCATCACGTGCGCCGATCTTCTCATTCAGATCCTTTTCGATCGCCAAACGTTCCTTTTCGTAAGAACTGTTCAACTCATCGATCGATTTCTGATGGACTGATTCAAGATCAGCCAGCTCTTTATCGTGAGCGTCTTTGAATGTCTCTTTTCTTTTTGCAAATTCGGTTTCAGACTCTGCCGCTTCACTTTCTACCTGAGTGATCTTCGCTTTGGTAGCTTCGATCTCAGCGTTGATATTGGCAATGACCTCTTCGTGGTTTTTAGCTCTGGTCTCCTTAGCTTCTTTTAAAGCCGCCAACTGCGCTTCAAAAGTCGCCAGCTCTTTAGTGTAGTAGAGATCTTTCATCTCCACCTCTTTAGCTAAAGCGATATTCTCGGCATTTAAAGCTTCACGTTCCTTTTCAAAAGCATCGCGGTGTTCAACGGTGGCGTTTTTGATCGCATCGATCTTGGCATCGTACTCTTCTTTTAATTTCTGGATCGTTCGCTTGAAGTTGAGATCTTCATCGGTCAGACGCTGATTGAGCGACATCATCTTGATCTCGTGTTTTTGCATATCCGAGTCGATCTCATCCTGCAGGATCATATTGGCCTTGCGCAAACTGCTCAACTTATCCTGATACTCACCCTTGAGGGCGTCATAATGTGCTCTTATCTCTTTTGTCTTTGTCAGATAGCGTCTTTGGTTCATCCGATAATCGGCATTGAGCCTTGAGATCTCTTTTTCCTTGTCGATGACCAGGGAATCTTTCATCTCGACATATCTTTCCCGCATCTCTTCAAGCGCCTGCCGTAAAGTCGATTCTTCCGTCGCCTTCCCAGCTTCGTGCTTGGCGATAACGTCTTGTTTTTTGTTGTCGAGAGCCGTAGTCAGATCGTCGATCTCTTTTTGTGCGTTGATCTTATAGGACGCCAGCTCATTTTCTTTTTTAGCCAGGATATCCTTCAACGTCATCAGCTCATCATTGGCTTTCTTTTCCGTTTCCTGCAATTGTCTGTTTTCAAGCTCGATGACTTCGTTTTCCTGATCGTATTTTTTATTGAGAGAATCTTTAGTCTTTTCAAAATCACTAAGCGCATTGTTGTATGAGTTAGTCAATTCCGTCTTGCGCTTGGTGAGTTCCAATAATTCACTCTTTTGTCTTTCCAGTTCGTTGTCAAATTCTCTCTTCATCTTCTCGTATTCCTCATTCAGGTCACTTTTTGATTTAGCGATCTGATCGCCATGATCCTGTGCTTGTTCATCGATCTTACTTTCGATCGCAGCCTCTTTTGTGCGATGACTGTCTCTGATCGTTGCGCTCTTGTTAGTCAGCGCATCTTTACGTACACTTTCTTCTTCGATCAGTTTATTGTAATTATCGATCATCTGTGCTTCTTCGCTTTTTACTTCTTCTTCGATCTTTTTGTACTCACCGCTCAGACGCTTGAGATTCTCTTCGATCGTATCCAGAGTTTTTTTCGCCTCGGCCATGATCCTTGTTTCCTCTTTATCGTATATTACTTTCAGATCATTGGTCTTTTCATCAAAGTCCTTCTTGAGAGCGACGATCTCCTTATCGTTGCTGCCTTTGATTTTGGCTAATTCCGAATCAGCTCGCTTTTCGATATCCGCCTTGATCATAGCTATCCGTCTTTTCTCGGCGTCGAGTTCTTCATTGACCTTTTCGATCGCTTTTTTGATCGTGTCACTTTCCTTTTTCAGTTCGGCTACTTCTTCCTTTATGATGACTTTATCATCTTCAAGATAAGCCCTCGCTTCATCGACACCGGTCTTGCGCTTTTTTTCATAAGCCTCTTTTTGCATATCAAAAGAGGCCAAGTCATTCTCTAACCTGGCTATATCGAGTTTTATGGCATCGATATTGGCGCTGATCTCCTCAGCGCTCAGCTTATCGATCTTCTTCCTGTATAGAAAATCTAACATGGACCTCCATCAAGTATATGATAGCACTATTCAGCTATCTTGATCTTTAAATCGTCTAGTTGTGCCTGGTCGACGGTGTTTGGTGCTTCGCTCATCAGACACATCGCACTGGCTGTCTTCGGGAAAGCAACGACATCTTTGATGTTGTCGGTTCCGCATAAGATCATGATCAGCCTTTCGACACCGATACCGACACCTAAATGCGGTGGCGCACCATATTCAAAAGCTTCTAGGAAGAAGCCGAATTTCTCCTGCGCCTGTTCTTTAGAAAGGCCTAGGGCTTCGAAGACTTTTTCTTGCATTTCCTGGTCATGGATCCTGACCGATCCCGAAAGAAGCTCATAGCCGTTCAATACGAGATCATATGCCCTTGAATAGCAATTGCCCTTATCGGTCAGCAACTTATCGACATCCTCATCATGCGGGGCTGTAAACGGATGGTGACAGGCAACATAGCTGCCGGTCTCTTTTGAGTATTCAAACATCGGAAAATCGGTGATCCAGGCAAACTTATAGCTTCCTTCATCGATCATTCCCTGATCATGAGCGACCTTGTTGCGCAATGCGCCCAAAGCGACATTGGCAATACCCTTTTCATCAGCGACCATCAGGATCAGATCGCCTTCTTCGACCGCCATCTCTTTGATGAGGCTGTCTTTTTCTTCATCGCTCATAAACTTGGCGATCGGACCGCTGAAAGTTCCGTCGGTATATTTGAGGTAAGCTAAAGCTTTGGCTTTGTAGATCTTGACGAATTCCGTCAAGTGATCGAGATCTTTCCGTGAGTACTTGCCGGCTGCGCCTTTGACATTGATGCCTTTGATCAAACCGTCGTTTTCGATCGTGCCGGCAAAAACACTGAATGATGTAGCTTTGAACACTTCGTTCAGATCATGCAAGCGCATATCGAAGCGAAGATCCGGCTTATCACTGCCATAATAGCGCATCGCATCGTCATATTTGATCCTGACGAAGTGTTCTTCCAGATCGACACCTTTGATCTCTTTGAAGATCTTGTGCATCAATCCTTCAACGACTTTAAAAATATCCTCTTCATCAGCGAAACTCATTTCGATATCGATCTGATCAAATTCCGGCTGACGGTCAGCTCTTAAATCTTCATCACGGAAACAGCGGGCGATCTGAAAGTCCCGATCCATCCCGCCGATCATGAGCAGCTGCTTATAGATCTGCGGTGATTGCGGCAAAGCGTAAAACTTACCCTTATACAGCCGTGATGGTACCAGATAGTCCCGTGCTCCTTCAGGTGTTGATTTTGACAATATCGGCGTTTCCACTTCGACAAAGTCAAGACTGTGCAAGTAATCTCGCGTGATCATCGTGACCTTATCCCGGATAAGCAGATTCGAAAATATCGGCTTACGACGCAGATCGAGATAACGATATTTCAATCTGACATCTTCCAAAGCATCGGTTTTGTCGGCGATGATCATCGGTGTTGTCTTGGCGACATTCAGGATCTTAAAGCTCTCCGCCCGGACTTCGATCTCACCGGTCGGAAGATTTTTGTTTGGTACATCCTTGATGGCGACAGTACCCGTAACCTCTAAAACATACTCATTGCGGATATCTTTGATCGCATCCTGAAAACCTTCATTGAAGGTGATCTGCGTGATCCCGTAGCGATCTCTCAGATCGATAAAGCAGATCGAACCCAGATTACGCCTTTTGGCGACCCAGCCGCACAAAGTGATTACTTTACCGGCATCTTCTTTTCTCAATTCCCCATTGGTATGCGTTCTATTCATATTCATTTCCTCCCAGTTTCCGATCAAGATAAGCAACTAGATCATCCGATTTAACCACTTCTTGATTCTTTGATCTATTATCTTTGATATTCACTTTCATATCTCTGATCTCATCTTCACCGATGATGATCGTATATCTCGCCTGATAACGGTCGACCGATTTGAATTGCGATTTGAGCGATCGTTTATAGTAATTGACGACGACGCTGAAACCATTTCGCCGCAATATCTCAGCTACCTTCAAAACATATGGATCACCCTCACTCAGATCGATGATATATACATCAGGTGTGGTCGTAAGATCAGGAAAAGCGCCGGCTTGTTCGACAGCCATGATCAATCGTTCCTCACCGATCGCAAAGCCGATTCCGGACATCGCCGGTCCGCCCATTTCCGCAACGAGGTTATCATAACGACCGCCACCGAAGATAGTGCTTTGTGAGCCTGCTTCTTTATTGGTATTCATGACTTCAAAGACGGTATCCGTATAATAATCAAGACCTCTGACCATGTGCTCGTCGATCACATACGGTATTTCCAAAGTATCGAGATATTTTAAGACATCTTTGAAATACTCGCTCGCTTCATCATCCAGATAATCTTTGATGGTCGGTGCATTTTTAATCACATCCAGTTCATGATCGATCTTGCAGTCAAGGATCCGCAAAGGATTCTTATCTAAGCGCATCTGACAATCAGCACACAGCTTGTCAATGTGCGGTCGGAAATAGTCCTTTAAAGCCTCGATATAACGACTCCTTGAAGCATTATTGCCTAAGGTGTTCAGATGTACCTCGATGTCCTCGATCCCAAGTGTTCTTAAAAAGGTGTAGCCTAATGCGATTACTTCGGCATCGATCATAGCGGACTTTTCACCCAACACTTCAATACCCAGCTGGTTGAACTGTCTCTGCCGGCCCTTTTGCGGCCTTTCATAGCGGAACATCTCTTCGATATATGCCAGTTTGACCGGCGCTTCCAATGCATACATCTTGTGCTGGATATAAGCGCGGATTACCCCGGCTGTACCTTCCGGTCTTAACGTCAGGGAATCCTTGCCGTTGATGCTGAAGGTAAACATCTCCTTAGTGACCATATCGCTGGTATCGTTGTCTTTTTTAAATACCGCTGTATCTTCGATCACCGGCGTCTTGATCATCTTGTAACCATAGAGATTCATAAAATGGGTAAACAAATCGTTCACATAGGTGAATCTGGCATACTCATCATCCAGGATATCATAAGTTCCTCTGACATTCTGTAACATCTAAAACCTCCTAAAAATAAAAAACGTCCATCTAAGGACGTCATAGCGCGGTACCACCTTAGTTCATGCCTGAAAAGACATGCCCTTTATACTATTAACGCTAGTTGACGTCTATCCTTTTAAGATAGAACCTAAAGCCGTGTCCGATCTTTTAAATTCTGAAAGACTTGCAGCAACCGTCTTTTCTCTTATTTCCCTTTAAAAAATGCCCTCGACCCTAAGGCCTACGGGCATTTTAACATTATTTAAAGACTCTTTCAACACCTGTGACACTATTGACCTTGCGTAAATTGGCCATGATCATTTCGAGCTGTTCAAGATCGTCGACAATGATCGTCATAGAAGTCGTGACAGTCAGATAATCGGTATTGACCTTGGAATTGACAGCCAGAAGATTGGCTTTATATTGCGATACACAGGTAACAAGATCAGTCAAAAGAAAATTCCGGTCACTTGAGTGGATGCGGATATTGGCCTCATATTTGATCTTGCCTCGATAATCCTCATCCCAACTTACTTCAATCAGCCGTTTTTCATCCTTCAGGGCGTTAGGACAGACGTGACGATGGACTTTGATCCCCTTGCCCCTTGATACGAATCCGACGACATCATCACCGAACACCGGTGTACAGCAGGTCGCCAGTTCGGATTTCATATCCGCATCACCGGCAACCAGTATGCCGGTCTTGGAAGTCGATGACGACTTGCGGCGTGCCTGAGCTTTGGAGGTTATCTGTTTGATGACCTCTTCGGAGTACTCGCTTTTTTTCTGTTTGACCAGTCTTTCGGCGATCGATTGTGTGCTTAACGATTTGCAAGCAATGGCGTACAAGAAGTCGTTGACACTGGAAAAACCCATTGATGAAGAGAGTGTCTCAAGTTTCTTGTGATCGGTGTACTCTTCTTCATCGATACCGCGCTTTTTCATATCGTTGCGCAAAATATCCTCACCCTGTTTGATGAGATCTTCGCGTTCCTCGTTTTCCTTCTTGGTGAGATAAGCTTTGATCTTATTTTTTGCGGTAGTCGTTTTGACGATGCTCAGCCAGTCACTGGAAGGTTCGGAGTTCTTGTTGGTCTTGACCTCTACGACATCACCGGTCTTAAGCGGCGTATTAAGCGGTACTAAGACACCATTGACGATCGCACCGACTGTCTGGTGTCCGACTTCCGTATGGATACGGTAAGCAAAATCGATCGGTGTGGCACCGGCGACAAGATCGACGACCCTGCCCTTTGGCGTCATAACATAAATATTGGCATTAAAGACATCATGGGTAACCGTCGACATAAACTCTTGCGGGTCATCGCTGTCGGAAAAATCCTCATCGAAATTTCTCAGCCAATCAAGCTCCTTTTGGGTCGACTTCAACTCCTGGCCTTTCGCATTTCCTTTACCCTCTTTATACGACCAGTGGGCGGCAATACCTCTTTCGGCGATTTCGTCCATCGCCTCCGTGCGGATCTGAACTTCATATATACCGCCGTCGATACCGACGATAGTCGTGTGCAGGGATTGATAAAGATTGACCTTCGGCATCGCGATATAGTCTTTGAAACGACCGGGGATCGGATGGAAAGCAGCATGAATAAAACCTAATATCTCATAGCAATTAAGCTCGGTTTTAGTGATTATTCTGATCGCCAACAGATCTAAGATCTCATCAAAACGCTTATTTTTATCGATCATCTTTTTATAGATGCTGTAGATCTCTTTGGAACGACCGAAGATCCGGAATGGGATCTTGTTGTTGGAGAGGATCTTCGATATCTCGTTGATCATCTTCTGGATCTGTTCATCACGCTCGGATTTTTTATTGTTTAAAAGTCGGATGACTTCCTCATAATGTTCGTGATCAAGATAATAAAAGGATAGATTTTCAAGCTCGTGTTCGATCTCGGCAATACCTAGCCGATGAGCCATCGGCGCATAGACATCAAGAGTTTCCTGAGCGATCTTCTTCTGTTTTGCCGGCGGCTGAAAGTTGAGTGTCCGCATATTGTGCAAACGGTCGGCAAGTTTGATGAGGATGACTCGAATATCCTTAGCCATCGCAAACAGGATCTTGCGATGATTGGCTGCCTGATACTCAGCTTCGTCTTTGAACTTGATCCCGCCGATCTTAGTGACTGAATCCACCAGGAAAGTGATCTCTTCATCAAATTCACTGGTCAGTTCTTCTTTGGTGACACCCTGATCTTCCATGCAATCATGCAAAAAGCCGGCACAGATCGTCTTTGGACCGACCCGATATTTCGCCAATTCATAAGCGACTGCTAAAAGATGATTAAAGTAAGGTTCGCCGCTTTTGCGAAACTGGTCCTTGTGTTTATCCTGGGCGAAGTTATAAGCTTTCTCAATCAACCTGAGCGATTCTTCATTGCGGATATATGACCTTACTTCAGCAAAAAAGACCTCTTTAGTCAATTCCTTATGACCATTATTGATCTGATCGATACTGTTATCGATACCACTCATAACTCTCACCCCCTCTTATAGTAAAAGTGAAGCAAGCTTCACCTTAATACTGCATGATCGAAAATACTTCGTGATCCTTTAACTTCTCGCGTCCTTTCAAGTCGACAAGTTCGATAAGGAAAGCACATCCGGCGACGATGCCCCCCATCTCTTCTACAAGATGGATCGTTGCATCGACCGTACCTCCCGTCGCCAGCAAGTCGTCGATGATGAGGACCTTCTGGCCTTTCTTTATCGCATCGGCGTGCATGTGCAACTCATTGTGACCGTATTCCAATTCATATTGATAAGAAACGGTCTTTCTTGGTAGTTTACCCGGTTTTCTGACCGGTACAAAGCCGATATTCAGTTCGTAAGCTACCGGACAGCCAAAGATAAATCCCCGTGATTCCGGTCCGGCAATGATGTCGGCATCGATCTTCTTGGCGAATTCAACGATCTGACTTGTCGCATAATGAAAAGCTTCACCATCCTGCATAAGCGGTGTGATATCACGGAAGATCACGCCTTCCTGAGGATAATCCTTGATACTTGCAATATAATCCTTTAGATCCATAATTTAACCTCACTTAAAAAAACATTCTAATTATAGCACGATTTGTTTCAAAGACATGGTTATTTTGGTACGACAACGTTCATTGACCGCCAAAGTGCCGATCGCTCCCGTTAAAGACTGACCGTACATATCCTTATCAAAGCCGAATAATTCATGACCGCATGTCAGGGAGAACTTCGGATACTGACCCTTGATGAGATAGACTCCTTTGATATCGGGATTATCGATATAGAAAAGCGGTTTTTTGATCCCTTCGCCATAAGGTTCGAAACTGCTGATATATGCCATATTCTCCATATTCAATTCATCTTCACTGATCTTGATGATCTTAATCTTTTCTTTTGACCCACTGTACCGGAAACCTTTGGTAATATCTTTTAAAAGGGTCAGGCCATCTTCGTCAATGGTGATACCGACTGCTTTCTGATGCCCGCCAAACTCCAGAAAACGATCCTTATACGGGGCCAGAAACCCGTGCAGATCAAAATCACCGTATGATCGGCCGGAACCCTTGAAAACACCATTCTTATTCAAAACGATGGCCGGTCTTTTATACTCTTCGGCAAGCTTGCCGGCAACGATCCCGCAAAGACCCAGAAGATAATCCTCACTGTCCAGAATGATAAATCCTTCATCAGTCACAGCCTTCTGCGCTTTTTTGATCATCGCATTCGTCTTTGACTTTCGCATCTCATTTATTTTTATGATCCTTTCCGTCATTGCTATGTCGAGTTTACCATCCTTGAAATAACTTATATAGTGATTGACATTGCAAAGAGGATCCATTCGCGACAGAGCATTGATCTTCGGAACAGCTTTAAAAGCGATGTCTTCAGCAGTGGCTTCCTTATTCAGATTGGCAAGTACTTTGATGTTGCCGGCAACGAGTTCATTGGCATTATAAAGCTTAAGACCGTCGACGATTATCTTTCGGTTTACTCTGAACATCGGCACGACATCGCCGATCGAAGCCACCATCGCCAGAATCAGGCTGTATGGATCGTCATAGAAGAGCTGACTGAGTCCATAGACAAGACCACCCGTGCACATATCTTTATGATACTCATCGAGGAAAGCCGGGTGAATGATGATATCGGCATCAGCCGCTTCATTGAATTCATGATGATCGATGACGATGACCTTGATGCCGTTTTCCCTTGCCAGTTTTATCTGTTCAAAAGCGATAATCCCATTATCCAGCGTTATGATATAGTCGAAACGATATTCGATCGCCATTCTGACGATAGCTACAGACAGGCCATATCCTTCTTTAGATCTTGACGGAATATAATAATTGGCTTTTATTTTTAAATGATCTAAAAGGCGCATTAGGATGCTTAATGACATGATCCCATCGGCATCATAATCACTGACTACCAATACCCGTTTATCTTCTTCTTTGATCTTAAAAAGTTCTTCTTTGAATGCTATGCTGGCTTTAGTCTCAAACGCAACTTCCCGATCGATCGACAGGTCTTCATCTTTGATGTCTTTGTAGTAACGCTCAAAGCGCTCTTGTAAAGACCCGCCGCTTATCAGTTCATAAGCATCATCAAACTCTGAACGACTTAACAAGCTCGACAAAAAAATCTCCTCTTTCTTCAAAATTACTGAACTGATCCCATGATGCACACATCGGCGACAATAAGATGATATCCCCGCTTTGCGCCCATTCCCGCGCTTTAAGCACTGCTTCTTTCAGATCTTCACACACAACAGCTTCCGGACAGATCCTTTTGATCTCGTGTCTGGTATCGCCATATACATACATCCTTTTGACATGATTCAGATAAGGTATGATGTCATCAAAACCGGTCTTTTTATCATAACCACCAGCTAACAGAATGACTTTATCAAACGCAGACAGTGCAACTTTGGTCGCATCAGGATTGGTTCCTTTGGAATCGTTATAATAAGTCACACCTTCGATCGTATCGACATATTCCAGACGATGTCTGACCCCTTTAAACTCGCGGATACCTCTTTGGATATCATCTGTCAAGACACCCATCTTATGAGCCATACAGGCAGCGACCATTGCATTATAAAGATTATGTCTTCCGGGCAGTTTAAGGTCTTCTAATTTAAATAGTGTCTTGCCGAATAAGGTGACCTTGTCACCTTCGACCATCAGATCAGCTTGTTTGTCGATCGAAAAGGTGATGACTCTGCACTTAACACCTTCAGCATATTTTAAAACATTTTCATCGTCGATATTCTTTAAAAACCAATCATCACCGGTCTGCTTATCGTATACAAGCATCTTTGCCCTGTAGTATTTATCGACATCTTTAAAGTAATCGATATGATCAGGTGTCAGATTCATGCATACACTGACCAACGGATGAAAATCCTTCATCGCAACCAACTGGAAAGCTGCGATCTCGATTGCCAGATCGATATCGTCGTTCCCGTTCTCTAAGACGATCTGACTTACCGGAAGTCCGATATTTCCGCAAGCAAAGCTCTTGCCTTTTTTGTATTTTAAAAGTTCACCCAAAAGCGTTGTGGTCGTCGTCTTGCCATTGGTGCCGGTGATCGCCGCATACTTATAATCCGGTGCATAACGCAAAGCGATATCAGCTTCATTGTGCATGAAACAACCTTGATCACAGAAGTATTTGACAAATGGCGTATCGTATTTTATTCCGGGATTTTTGACGATCAGATCGTATTTGATATCTTTCAAGACATCCGGATGACCATTGTCATATACCTTGATGCCAAGCTTCGCCAATTCCTCTTTTGCCGGCACTTTCTTAAGATCGGTCAGAAATACTTCATAGCCTTTATTAGCGAGCAGTTTGGCGTTTGCGATACCGCTTAATGCTGCTCCGATGATCAGCGCCCTCATCAGATGACCCCCATAATCAAGCCAACAACACTGAAGATCGAGGCGACGATATAAAACATGATCACGACCTTCTTTTCTTTCATTCCCATCTTTAAAGTAAAGGCATAATGGATCGGTGTATACGGTAATATCCGTTTATGAAAAAGACGCACCGAAAACTGTTGAAGACATACACACAGCATCTCGATCAAAAAGATCCCGCCGATCACAAGCAGCGATAACTCTCTGCCCAAAACTACTGCGATCGCCGTAAACAGTGCACCAATCGCCAAAGAACCACTATCACCCATAAAGACTTTAGCCGGTGCAAAATTATAGTTTAAATAGCCTAATAAAGCGCCGATACACGAAACGATAAAGACTGCAAGGTGGAATTCATTCTGAATGAAACTGAAGATTAGGTATGGTATGAGCGCAATAATAATCAAACAGCTGGACAGACCATCAATAACATCGGTAAAATTGACTGCATTTGCCTCAGCAGTATACATAAACACCAGAAATAAACCGTAAAAAGCACCCAACGGGATCGCTACATCAAACAGATGGATATCAAGATCGTGATCGAAGATATCTCTGAAAATGAAGTAGATCAAAGCAGCAAAAACAATTTGCATAAGCATTTTCAGTTTCGGTGAGAGACCTTCATTATCATGCCGCCTGATGATCAGAAAATCGTCCAGAAACCCAATCAGACAAAACAAGACATAAGAGACGATGACCATGATCGTCTTCAGATCATAAAAGACAAGCGGATCGATGATAAAAGTCACAATGATCGGAACCAGAACAAACAAAAGACCACCCATAATAGGAATCTTCCCTTTATCTTTATATTCATCAAGAGCGTATTCCGATACCGTCTGATTGTAATTCAGTGATCGCAATAATTTAATGTATTGAGGCATAGTCAGTAAGACGATGACCAGTGATAATAAGAAGCCGATACCTAAAACAATATAATCCATAACGGAGATATTATACTCTACTTTGTGAGATCGAGCCATGTCTTTAAATAAAAATGATGAGTCAAGCTCATCATTTAGGAGGATTCTTCTGTTTCTTCGCTGACCTCCGGCGCATCAGGATCCTTCAGATCTTCAAAGGTCACAACGATCACATCGCCTTTTTTGACCTCCGCTCCGGGAGTGATCGATTGTTCGGTCACAACTCCATAACCATTAATGGTAAAGGCGATATCTGTGATCTGCCAAAGTTCTGTGACCTCTTTACGGCTCCAGCCGGTGATATCAGGCATGAGAAAACTTTCATCATCGGTCAGAATATAGACCTTATGATCGGAGTAGACAGTCGATCCTTCTTTAGGGTATTGATCGATGACACTGCTTCCCTCACCTAAGGTGATCACTTCAAGCCCTTCGAGTTTACTCGTTGCATAATCAACGGTATGTCCGACGACGTTAGGCATCGTCATTTTCTCGATCGGTCTGGCTGTCGTCTCATTTGTTTCGGCATCTTCGACATGATCGCTGAGACCGGTGATGAGTGCGACCCTTGAGATAAGATCGGTGATCGGTTCGGTGAAGTAATGATTGTTGCGGTCATAATATGACTGATAGGCATAGTAGATCATATACTCCGGATCTTCGTAAGGGAATGCCAGCATTACACTGTTTAAGACGTCACCGCCCTCTTGATAGTTACCGGATTCATCGAGGATCTGCTGGGTACCGGTCTTGGCGATCACATCAAGACCTTCGACCTCATAATGTTTAGCAGTACCGGCATCGTCGGCGACGACCCTTCTTAAAAGGTCCTGCATCCTTTGCGCTGTATCTTCGCTGATCGGTGTCGAGACGACTTCTCTTTGGCCTTCATAGATGATGCTGCCGGTATCGGGATCGACGATCTTGTCGATATAATACGGCTTGATCATCTCACCGTTGCCAAAAATTGCTGAGTACGCCTGTAATAGCTGCAGCATCGTGACCTGAAGTCCGGCACCATAGGTTGCGGTCAGTTTTTCAACCGGTTGATCGAAATTGATTGAACCGACGCTTTCTAAAATACCATCGGTATTGACTTTCTGGAAAAAGCCGAATTCATAAAGATAATCCAGGTATTTATCGGGACTGATCAGGTCGGTGATGATCGATGCCGTAACTGTATTGAGTGACTGGATAAGACCATAATCGTATTCAACCCAACCGTACTCCTTGTTTTCCGAATTGGTAAGACATCCATAACTGTCCGAGCTGTATGTCCTGACCGGATCAGTACCGTCAGATACATAGCAGAAATTATTTGAATCGACACCGGCGGTGCCGTCGTACACTCCTTCATTCATTGCCGCGGCATAGGCAAAAACCTTAAAGACACTGCCGGGTTCAGCTAAAGTCTGCGAACCGAAATTGTTGTATTCTTCGATATCCAGCTCATTATTATTGAAAGTCGGCACCTGTCCCCAGGCTAAGATCTTACCGGTTTTGACTTCTACGACCGCACCCCATGCCCGACTGGCAGACCTTTCTTCCATCGTCGTCTCCAGGGCTGTCTGAAGCGCCTCCTGAATAACATTGTCCAATGTCAAGTAGACATCATAACCATTCTGTGCTTCCTTGACTTCTTCACTCATTCCTTCAAGGACATAGCCGTCCTCGTCCGCCTGATAGACACGATATCCATCAATACCGGACAATTCATCATTGAGGTATTGTTCGACACCCATCTTCCCGACAAGTTTTCCGGCCTCATCCTGGGCAAATCCGACCAGATACGGACTGAAGAAATCACCGAGTGGATAATAACGCTTGCTGGAGGCGACAAATTCTACGCCCGGCAATCCGTATTCTTCGATCTTTAATTTTGTCTCCTCATCGATCTGACGGCCGGCTGTTCCGATCTCAGTCTGATATTTACCTTCGGCATTGACCAATATCTCGTATATTTTTGCCTGATCACCACCTAAGATACTGGCTAAGACATTAGCGGTGTATTCCTTGTCTTCAACATATGCCGGCGTTCCGTCGGCATTGACACGCGAATGACTCAGATAGCATATGATACTGTAAGTACTCTGATCCTGGGCGACGGTCATACCGTTAGCGTCGTAGATATTACCGCGCATCGCCTGCATCGTATCCTTGATGTAATTTACACTTGTGACATATGGTTCAAGATCGGTCATCGATCTGACATGCAATTTAAAAACACTTACCATGATGACATTGAGCACCATGACAAGTGATAATATGATGACACTGGAAATGATGACTTTGATGAAACCGTTACGGCTTTTCATCTATCAGTCTCCGTTGCCTACATTGATCACATTGGCCGTATCCTGACTCAGACCATTACTCGAAGCGATCTCATAGACACGGTCTTTACTGACGAGATTCTGGATCTCGATGTTCAGTTGACTGTTGGCATCTTTTAAAGTCGCACACTCAGACCTGATATCTTCGATCTGCATTGTCAGATGGTTTTTTTGTGTCCGGATAAAAAGACTTGAGAACAGGACACTGCACAAAGAAAAAACTAAAAACAGAGTAGCGATTCCTTCGATCTTGATTCTTCTTTTTTTGGTTTTCTTTACGATCTTTGCCATTTCCTATACCTCTTTCTTTATGACTCTTAACTTGGCGCTTTTAGCGCGGCTGTTGTTTTCTATTTCTTCTTCACTTGCGATGATCGCTTTGTGATTGACTAATCTGAAATCAGGTTCTTTGATATCCTCCGGTCTCAGCATGAGTTTTTTATCGGTATTGTCGGTACTCAGCTCTTTGAAACGCCTTTTGACCAGACGGTCTTCCAAGGAATGAAAGGTGATTATCGCCACGATACCGTCTTTATTCAGATGATCGGGGAATTTTGCCAAAAACTGCTCCAGCGAATCCAGCTCGTGGTTAGTGGCTATCCTCAAAGCTTGAAAGGTCTGTTTTGCCGGATGGCCTTTTTTGCTCAAAGCCTTTTTGGGATAAGCATTCCTGACGATATCGACAAGTTCAAATGTCGTCTCGATCGGCTTCAGGGCCCGTTTTGTGACGATATCCCGGGCGATACGCCTAGCGTATGGCTCTTCACCATAATCACGCAGAATGCGGAAGATATCGGCTTCCTGATAAGTGTTGACGATATCATAAGCACTTTCTTCCTGTGTCTGATCCATCCGCATATCCAGCCTTGCATCATATCGATAGGAGAAACCACGCTCGGGACAATCAAACTGCGGTGAAGATACCCCGAGATCAAGGATGATACCATCCGCTTTCTCGGTCAGATAGCTATCGAAATCCTTGTAATTGGAATGTTTATAAACGACCCGATCATCATGCAATCTTTCCTTCGACTCCCTGATAGCTTCAATATCCAGATCGAAGACATCGATCCTGCCGCCGCTTCCAAGCTGTTCCAGGATCTTCGCCGTATGACCGCCACGACCTAATGTCCCATCCATATAGCGACCATCAGGCTTCACATTCAGAAGCTCGATCGTCTTTTCTAGCAGAACACTGATATGTTTCATCCGATCAACAGGTCACTCAGACTTTCAGCTACTTCTTCAAAATTCTCGCTGGCTTCCGAATAGTAGTTTTCCCATACATCCTTTGCCCATATTTCAATGTGATCATTTACACCGATGACGACGCATTCTTTT
>CASEHR010000095.1 GCA_949287785.1 uncultured Bacillota bacterium
CGACGATGCTTATCATGACTGTCGTTTCAAATGTCGTGCTCTCTTTAGGTATGGTCGGTGCACTTTCAATCGTTCGTTTCCGTTCAGCCATCAAAGAACCATTGGATATCGTCTTTCTTTTCTGGTCTATTGCGATCGGCATCGTCCTGGCTGCCGGTCTTATACCATTGGCTGTCTTCGGCAGTCTTTTAATAGGTGCGATGCTGGTGGTGATGTCAAGACACAAAAGTATCGATCGTCCTTATCTTTTAGTCATCCATCTTAATGACAACACCAAAGAGAAAGAGATCATCGATCTAGTAGCAGCACACACTAAACGTTTTTCTCTCAAAAACAAATCTATCTCATCCGGCATTATAGAGCTTGATATGGAAGTCCGGCTCAAAGATGAAGATACTGCTTTTATTGATACACTTGATGCTTATAATGCGATCGAACATGTCGCTCTTATCTCTTATAACGGAGAATATCTGGGTTAGGATGCTGCGCTCAGATTATTTCGATAAACTTGTCATTTTATGTGTGGTCCTGATGTTGGGGATCGTGGTCATCCTTTTTCACGCTGAAGACCTCGGGATCAAAAATGCTCAAAGGGAACCATTATATGCTTCTACGCTCTTTGACGATTCCTATGTTCATAATATCGATATCGAAGTAGATGATGTCGTTAGTTATCTAAAGGCCGGTAAAGAAGAATATGTGAGAGCGGATATCACGATCGATGGTGAAAAGATCACAGATGTCGGCTTCAGGATCAAGGGTAATAATTCACGAAGGCTCATTTCTGAGTATGGACTTATACGTTACAGTTTCAAGATCGAGTTCGATCATTATGAGCCGCGTCATTATCATAGTCTGGATAAACTTTCGCTTGATGCTTCTTTTCAGGATAACACTTACATGAAGACTTATCTGGCTTATGATATGTTTGAGACATTTGATGTACCTGCACCGCTTGTCAGCTACGTCTGGTTACAGATCAACGGTCAGGATTGTGGTTTATATCTGGCGATTGAAGAGATGGAAGAAACTTTCCTGAGGCGTAACTATGGAAATGATTACGGAGCACTATACAAACCCGATTATCGTTATATCGATGATGATAATCGTGATCTCTATCTCATCTATAAAGATGATGATATAGAAAGTTATCCTAATATTTTTGATCATGCCAAGGTCGCTGTCGATAAGAATGATAAGAAAAGGGTTATCAAAGTACTGGAAGTTTTATCCGGTGGCCAGGATCTTGAAACTGTCATCGATATCGACGAAGTAGTATCTTACTTTGCTGTATCGAACTTTCTTCTCAATTGGGACAGTTATGCCGGCTATACCGGTCATAATTATTACTTATATGAGGAAGACGGAAGACTTTCGATCTTGCCCTGGGATTATAACCTGGCCTTTGGAACATATGCTTTAGGGATGAGTGACCCAATAAGAGATGCAGACATCCTCATCAGTTATCCTATTGACACTCCGTGTATAGGTGATGTGATGTTGAACAGGCCTCTGTATCATGAACTGATGAAAGAATACCTGCCTTTGATGCATGAAAAGACAGCACTTTTTATCGATGAGTATTTTTATAGTGGTGCCTTTGCTTATGAATATGAAAAGATCTCGCGTATGATAGCACCTTATGTGAAAGAAGATCCAAGTGCTTTCGTTTCTTATGAAGATCATGTCAAAGCACTTGAAGTCTTAAAGGAAGTCATCAATTTGCGCGTTGCCAGTATCAAAGGCCAACTAACAGGTACATATCCATCGAAGCTCAGTGAATATGATCGTTATGCAATCGATGCCGGTCATATCGACCTTAGAGATCTTGGTGATTTTGAAGATCTGAAGAAGGCCAAAGAACGGCAAGATGCGCTGCTTTCGAGTTTGCATTGATATCAGTCAAAGTAACAGACTATATAAAGCAGATATTCATATTTTATGTAGGGACCGCATCGTTTTTGATAATCGATCTGTCTCTTCTGTCTTTACCGATGTTTTATGAGCACCGATCTGAAGAATGGAGATGTCCGATTATCTATTCTCCGCTTTGTCCTTGGCTGCTTTGATCAGGCCTTTAAACAGCGGATGAGAGCGGTTAGGTCTTGATTTGAATTCCGGATGTGCCTGGGTGGCGATGAAATACGGATGTGATGGGATCTCGATCATTTCGACGATATTGCCATCAGGTGAAAGGCCGGACAGCACGACACCGTGATCCTCAAGTTCTTTCCGATAGGCGTTATTTACTTCATAACGATGACGATGTCTTTCGGAAATCTCTTTTTGACCGTATAAGTTATATGCCAGGGTACCCTCTTTTAAGACACAGGGGTAAGCACCAAGTCGCAGTGTACCGCCGATATCATCGATATCTTCCTGACCTTTCAAAAGGTGGATGATCGGATCTTTGGTATCGGGATCAAACTCCAAAGAGTTGGCATCTTTATGGCCCAGGATGTCTCTGGCAAATTCGACAAGCGATAGCTGCATGCCCAGACAGATCCCTAAGAAAGGAATATCATTAGTCCTGGCATATCTGATCGCCTTGATCTTGCCTTCGATACCGCGATTTCCAAAACCGCCGGGAACGATGATCCCGTCTACATCGTCTAAAAGAAGACCGGCGTCGGTACTTTCGAGTTTTTCGCT
>CASEHR010000096.1 GCA_949287785.1 uncultured Bacillota bacterium
TAGGGACGGATCTTTTCGATCGTCTGTTCGATCAAGATGATCTTTTCATTATCTTCCATCTGTAACCTCCTTAAAAAAGCGATAATAGCAAAGCGCAGATGATTCCTATCAGACCACCGACGAAGACCTCCGTATATTTATGTCCTAAGACATCTTTAAGAGGCTCTTCATAGATCGGGTCGATGAGATCGATCTCCGGATCTTGCTTGAGATCTTTGATGATCTGCTTGGTGACTTGAATGTTCTTGCCTGAATAGTAGCGCACATTGGCAGCATCATATGAAACGATAAGTCCTAAAGCCAAAGTCACCGCAAATAAAGGTGAGTTGAAAGATTCCTGTATGCCCACACTTAAGCAAAGGGAAGCAACACCGGCTGTATGGCTTGATGGCATTCCGCCGGATGCAAAACACAGACGAGGTTCAAACTTTTTTGAATTGATCATAGCTAAAAACGGTTTGACAGCCTGGGCAAAGATGACCGATATTACAAATGACCATAAGGGATACATAGCATGCAGCATTCAATCATTCTCCTTCCTAAAGAGTATATCACAAATCGTCGCTAAAGCTGTATAATAGACACGTGCTTAAGATCGAAGATTACAGACCGGGAATGATCGTTTACGGCAAGATCACCGGCATTCAGCCTTATGGCGCTTTTGTCAGCTTTGACAACGGAGTGAGAGGGCTTATCCATATTTCGGAAATATCGGAACGTTTCGTTAAGGATGTCCGATCTTTTGTCAATATCGATGACTATGTTTTGGTCAAAGTCATCGATGTCGATACCGAACATAAACAGCTCAGACTTTCATTTAAAGCTGTGGATCAAAGTATGCGCAAGGCCCGGCGAAGGGCGCGGTTTGCGGGACTGCCGCAAAACAAGATCGGTTTCGCTTCGATCAAAAGACATCTACAAGAATGGATTAAAGAAAGGGACCAAAATGAGATTAGATCTAACTAATGCTAAATTGAATGAAGACATCAAAGCATATCAGGATGAAGTGACCACGGCACATCATTGGTTACATGAAAAGACAGGTAAAGGCAATGACTTCGTCGGATGGGTAAATTGGCCGAATGATTATGATAAAGAAGAAGTCGAAAGGATCAAAAAGATCGCCGGCAGTCTTAAAGACAGGACTGACGTTGTCTTAGTATGCGGTATCGGCGGTTCATACTTAGGTGCCAGAGCAGCGATCGAGATGATCAACGGTCTTTATCCGAAAAATCGCCCTGAGATCATTTTTATAGGTAATACTTTCAGTGCTACTTATCTGAAGCAGGTATATGATTATGTTAAAGATAAGGATATCGTTTTGAATGTCATCTCAAAATCCGGAACGACGACCGAAACATCGATCTCTTTCAGGATTTTTAAGGAGTTGGTCGAGAATAAGTATGCAAAGGAAGAAGCCAAAGAACGGATCATTGCCACGACTGACCGTGCCAGAGGGACCTTAAAGGCGCTGGCTGATGAAATGGGCTACGAGACCTTTGTCATCCCCGATGATATTGGTGGTCGATACAGTGTCTTTACCGCTGTCGGTCTTTTGCCTTTAGCTTTGGCGGGTATTGATCCTGATGAGGTTTTGCAAGGATCAAAGAAAGCATATGAAGATCTCTTGGATCCTGATCTTGCCCATAATATCGCATATCAATACGCAGTAGCTAGACGTATCCTGGACAAACAGGGATACAGCGCCGAAATGTTTGTCACCTATGAGCTGCAGCTCGCTTCGACGGGTGAATGGTGGAAACAGCTTTTTGGAGAGTCGGAGGGTAAAGATGGCAAAGGAATCTTGCCGACCAGCGCGACTTTCTCGACTGATCTTCATTCATTGGGACAGTTCATTCAAGACGGCCGCAAGTGTTTATTTGAGACCTTGCTTTGGATCGATAATATGGCCGGAGATATCACCTTCCCGAAAGAAGAAAACGATTTCGATCATATGAACTACCTGGCTGATAAGAAGCTGTCATGGGTCAATGAGATGGCGATGAAAGGAACTCTCAGTGCACACAGTGATGACGGTAATGTACCGAATATCGTCATCCATCTCGATGACAACAGCGCCTTTAGTTTTGGCTATATGATCTACTTCTTCTTCAAAGCTTGCGGCATGACTTGCTATCTTCTCGGTATCAATCCATTTAATCAGCCGGGTGTTGAAGTATACAAGAAAAAAATGTTCAAACTCTTAGGTAAAGAATAGAAGCTGGCAAAAGCCAGCTTTTACTATTGACGAAATATAATACAAATAATACAATTAATACAGATAATACAGAAAGGAGAATTATGTTCACGATAAATCTGCATGGTAAGAGTTCGATCTATGAACAGATAAGATCCCAGATTTTGAAGTTTATTCAAATCGGTATTCTCAAGCCCAATGATAAACTGCCATCGGTGAGAGAGCTATCAATGGATCTTGGCATAAATCCCAATACCGTCCAAAAAGCTTATCAGAAGCTTGAAGAAGATGGATATATATACATCTTGTCGAAAAAGGGGGCTTTTATAAGTGAAATGAAGACAAATCATAAGGACATCATAGCGACTATCAAAAAAGAGGTTAAGACATATAAAGAAGAAGGCGTCAGTAAGAGGGAATTTCTGACGATTATAAGTGAAGTATACGGGGAGGAGAGTGTATGCTAGAAGTGCGCAATGTGTACAAAGAATTCAAGGATCAGAAGGTCTTGAGGGATCTCGATCTGACGGTTGAAGATGGCAAGGTATTCGGGCTTGTTGGGGTAAACGGCGCCGGTAAATCAACTCTCTTGCGATCGATCGCCGGTGTCTATGATATCGATGAGGGTACGATTCTATTTGATAACGAGGTGATAAGTGATGATCCGGAAATCAGAAGAAATATCTTATTGATCGGTGATGATCCGTATTTTACCAGGACATCGACGCTTGAAGATATCGTTGCTTTCTACAGCTCCTTTTATCCCTTTGATCATGAAGCTTACTATAAGTATCTGAATATGTTTGCGCTTGATCCCAAGAAGATGATCAATACCTTTTCAAAAGGTATGAAAAGGCAAGCCTTTCTCATCATGGCATTGGCTATCAAGCCAAGACTGTTGCTTCTGGATGAAGCTTTTGACGGTCTTGATCCGCTGACGAGACTCGATTTTAAAAAAGCTTTAGCTGAACTTCTGAGTGATGACAAGATATCGGTCATCATCTCAAGTCATAATCTGAAGGAACTTGAAGATATCTGCGACAGTTTTGGCCTTTTGGAAAATGGACAAATCAAGACTTCAGGTGATCTTGATATAGCTAAGTCGTCCATCAATAAATATCAGGTCGTATTTGAAAATGAAATGACGATCGATGACTTTGATGGTTTTGACATCGTCAATTACGATCAAAAAGGAAGAGTGTCGACGCTTGTCATCAAAGGCGACGAAGAAAGCGTTGAAGCCAGATTAAACGCAATGGCACCGCTGATCCTGGATGTGTTGCCGATCGATTTTGAAGAGTTGTTTATCTATGAAGTAGAAATGCGAGGTACCTTACATGAATAAAGAATACTTATTATATCTGATCCGTTCAAAGAAACACCTGTCGATTTTCATCCTCATCGTTTCGATGCTGCCGACTCTTCTTTACATCTTGTCATCACCGGTACAATATTACAGTTTCAGCCATATCGAGATGATTCTTTGTGTCTACATCGTTATCGTCATTTGTGAGAGTTTCATCTTGCCTTTTGTATATTTTGGCTACCTGCAATCAAAAAGAGCCCTAGACACCTATTACAATATTCCGATCGCCAGGACGAAACTGGTCATTACAAACTTCGTCCATATGAGCACGCAGATCATCGTCTTTGGCATCATCGGGACGATAATACCGTTTTTGATCAATCTGTCTTTTTTGCCAAGACCGTATATGATCGTCGTTTTATATGCGCTGACAAGTCTGTTCGGGATCATCGTAAGTCTGTTCGTTCTAGCGATCATCTATAAGACCAACACGCTTTTTGACAGTGTCATCTTAAGCGTTGCCTATATCACGATACCTTTTCTGATCGTTACCGTATTATCGACCTTTGATATCCATCAGATATATGGTCTGACCAATACCTTCGGATGGATAACTCCTCATATCATCCTGCCGGTAACCTGTCTTGCCCCGCTTTTATATCTTGTTTCTGCTATGAATAGTGCGGAGATGGTCTTCTCGCTGCAATACTTCTTGCTGATCTTGGAAGCAATAATCATCGGTTTTGGCTGTTTTATTTCGATAAGAAGAGATATTAAAAAACGCAAGGCTGAGCTGTCGGAGACCGTTTCCTCAAATTTCTTTGCATGGCCTTTGGCGATCGGTCTGACGACGATGTGTCTGTTGTTTATCTTTGCCTTCAGCATTGACGATACGATGACGATGATCATCTGGTTTGCCTTTGTCTTTGTCGCATATCTCATCATGACCTTTGTCTACCGCCGCAAGATCGTCTTTACCAAACGTGATCTGTTACTGTTTGGTGTCGGTATCTTTGCCTCGCTGACGATATTGGCGGTCGCCGAAGCTACGGATGGATTCTATCTCAGCCGTGCTTATCGGAGTATTGACTCCGTCGAGAATTTCGATATCTATTCTTATATAACCATCCAGAATGATTCGACTCCCAATGATACTTATGATCTGTATAACAAGATGACGATGGAGATCAGCGACAAGGAAGCCGTGGATGATATAATCGCACTTGCTGACCGTCTGTATGATCGTTATAAAAGCGGTGAGGATTATTACTTAAACGAAGGCTACATCGGATCATGTTATATCGATATGCATTTTATTGACGATAAGGGTCGTCAATTCAGCTTCTATCATCAGTTCTACATCAATGATGATAAGGATATTGATGACTTTAAAGAGATCGTCGGGCTTGTTGATGAGATCGGTGGTATGGCATCAGCCACTGTCTACAGCGACATTGATGGTTATATATCAAAAGAGGTGCCGTTAGATGAGGTCGAAAGTATTGTCGATGGATTGAGATAGCCAAGTGGCTATCTCTTTTATGGTAAATGTGCTCACTGGTGGTATAATTAGGCTGTTATGAGTAAAGAAAGATTACATGAGTTACGCAGACTTTTAAAACAATACAGCTATGAGTATTACACCCTGGATCGCCCAAGTGTCCCTGACAGTGAATACGACCGCCTGTTTCGCGAATTGGAGGAACTGGAAAAGAAATATCCGGAAGATTATGATCCGGAAAGTCCGACTAATCGAGTAGGCTATGAGGTATTGAGTGAATTCAAGAAAGTCACACACAGTCGTCCGATGATGTCCCTCGGTGATATCTTTTCATATGAAGAATTGCAAGAATGGGTCGCAAAGATCGAAAACATTTATGGCAAGATTGATTATTGTGTTGAATACAAGATCGACGGACTTGCGATGAATCTGATCTACGATGGCGGCCGTTTAGTTCAGGCTGTGACAAGAGGGAACGGCATCGAAGGTGAAGATGTCACCAATAATGTCATGACCATCAGATCAATCCCTAAGACGATCCCATATAACGATCACTACGAGATAAGAGGGGAGATCTACATGCCCAAAGCTTCATTTTACCGGTGTAATGAAGAAAGGATAAAAAACGGGGAAGAACCGTTTGCCAATCCGCGCAACGCCGCTGCCGGTTCGATGCGCCAGCTCGATGCCAATATAACCGCAAAAAGAGGACTAGATGGGTTTTGGTATCATATACCCGGCGATCATAATGCCGATACACATCACGGATCACTCTTATTTGCCAAAGAGCTCGGCTTTAAAGTCAATGATACCTTCAAGATCCTGCATTCAGCCGAAGAGATATATGATCACATTCAAAAGACGATCGCGATCCGGGATGACCTGCCTTACGAGATCGATGGGATGGTCATCAAAATCGATCGCTATGATATCCAGGAACAACTGGGTTATACATCGCGGGTCCCGAAATGGGCGATCGCTTATAAGTTTCCGCCGGAAGAGGTGATGACAAAGATCGATGATATTTTCATAACTGTCGGCAGGACAGGCCGCTTGACACCTAATGCCAAGCTGGAAAGCGTCAAGATCCAGGGAAGCACTGTCAGTTATGCGACCTTACATAACGAAGATTATATAAAGGAGAAGGATATCAGGATCTACGACACAGTAGTTGTACGGAAAGCCGGCGATATCATCCCCGAAGTTGTCAGAGTCGTTAAGGAAAAGCGGACCGGAGCCCAGATACCGTATGTTTTCCCCGATATGTGTCCTGTCTGCAACAGTAAAGTCTACCGCTTTGCGAATGAAGCTGATCATTATTGCATCAATTCCGATTGCCCGGCAAAGGTCGTCGAAGGGATAGTTCATTTCGCCGCCCGGGAAGCGATGGATATCGAGGGACTGGGCGAGAAGAGAGTCCAGCAGTTCTATGATGCCGGTATATTGAAGACATTTGAAGATATTTATCATCTTGATGAAAAGAAAGAGGCGATCCTGGCTTTGGACAAGTTCGGGATAAAGAGTTATGAGAATCTGATCCGGGCAGTCGAAGAATCAAAAGACCGTGATCTGTATAGTCTTATCGTCGGGCTCGGTATCCGTCAGGTAGGTACTAAAGCTGCCAAGGTTCTGGCCGATCATTTTAAAGATCTGGACGCTTTGATCCGGGCTGATGTTGAAGAGTTGGAATCGATCAAAGACATCGGACCGGTAACGGCATTGGGGATCTTTGATTTTTTCAGGGATGAGCACAATATCGGGATGATCGCAAGTTTCAAAGAAGCCGGTATCAATATGCAAAAGAAGGGATCGGATGCGAATATATCGTCGGTATTTGAAG
>CASEHR010000097.1 GCA_949287785.1 uncultured Bacillota bacterium
TTAATGATCAGGGTGACTAAGACCAATGAAGATTCCGTCTTATCGAAGATCATCGAACTGACTAAGGAAGCGACCCTGAAAAAGATCCCGATCCAGCGCTTTGCCGACCGGATCTCATCATTTTTCGTGCCCGGTGTCATCATAATCGCCTTAATGACCTTCTTTGTCTGGTATATCGCTTCCTCTGACTTTGAAAAAGCGATGAACTTCGCTTTATCGGTCTTAGTAATATCCTGTCCTTGCGCATTGGGACTGGCGACCCCGAGCGCCATCATGGTCGCGACCGGTGTCAGCGCCAGAAACGGCATCCTCATCAAGAACCCGGAAGTCCTTGAGATCGCTCACGATATTAAAACAGTCGTCTTAGACAAGACCGGTACGATCACCGAAAACAAGCCGAAGATCATCAAAGAGATAAGCTTCAAAGACAGTTTCATCGATACGCTTGTCGCTATGGAAAAAAACTCCAGACATCCGATCGCCAAAGCAGTCATCGAACACTATCATGACGCCGATATGCATTTTGACAGTTTCAAAGAAATATCGGGCGAAGGTATCGTGGCAAGAAAGGATGACAGGACCTATATCGCCGGCAACCGTAAACTGTTCGATCATTTCAAGGTCGCTTATGATCAGAAATACATCGATGAAGCTTTGAATAACCATTACTCGTACATCATGGTCGCTGAAGACGGTGTCCTGTCAGGTCTTGTCTATATTGCCGACATCATCAAACCGACCAGCAAAAAAGCTGTATCCGATCTTAAGAAGCGTGATGTCAAAGTCATCATGTGTACCGGTGACAACAAGACCATCGCCGACAATATCGCCAAAGAGATCGGCGTTGATGAAGTTCTGGCGGAAGTAAAGCCGGAAGATAAGTATGATACGATCAAAGCCAATCGGAATAACGGTCTGATCGCTATGGTCGGTGACGGCATCAATGATGCGATAGCCCTTTCGGCTGCCGACATCTCGTTTGCGATCGCCAGCGGATCCGACATCGCTTATGAATCAAGCGATATCATCCTGATGAAAAACGATCTCAGCGATATCGGTTTTATGATGACCTTAAGTCACAAGACGATGCGGATCATCAAGCAAAACCTCTTCTGGGCTCTTTTCTACAACAGTATTTTTATTCCGGTGGCTGCCGGTGTCTTCTATCCGGCTTTCGGTTTAAGTCTCAATCCGATGATCGGTGCTTTCTCAATGTCACTGAGTTCGATCATCGTCTTGTCTAATGCTCTCAGGATCCGTAAGATCCATAAAGAAGAAACAGATGTGATAAAGGAGGAAAAACAAATGGAAAAGATCACGATCGATGTTGAAGGGATGATGTGTGAACACTGTGTTAAGCACGTCAAAGATGCTCTGGAGAAAAACGGTGTTAAAGCCACCGTATCGCTGGCTGACAAAAAAGCCTATGTCGAAGGCAGTATCAGCGACGATGCGATCAGGTCATGCATAAGCGATGCCGGCTATGAAGTGAAGGCCATCCACCATGAAGGCTGATCATCAAAAGGTCATTCGCAATCTCAATATCGCCAAAGGTCAGATCGACGGTATCATCAAGATGATCGACGATGATCGTTATTGTATCGACGTCAATGACCAGATCAATGCTACCAAGGCTATATTGTCCAAGGTCAGCAATATGATCATGGAAGAACATTTCAAGACCTGTGTTAAAGAAGCTCTTTTGCAAGGTGATGAAACCAAGATCGAAGAAGCTTTCCGTTCGATGAACAGGGCAAAATAAAACCGCTTGCTGCGGTTTTTTAAGCGTCCTGAAAATCCTTTGATGTCTTTAATACCGTTTCGAGAAATTCAAGATAATAAGCCTTCAATTCATCACTGATGCCTTCACTCAAGCGCTCTTTCATCTCACTTTCCCGTTTCGGATCATAAGTGGCGATACCGTTGGCTTTTTTATAAGCGGTGACTTCTTTGATGATCTGCATCCTTTCCAGATACAGCTCTTTCATTCTGGCATCAATAGCGTTGAGCTTTTGCCGGCTAGTCGTCAGATCTTGCATTTTTATCCCTCCTTTGTGCGATCATAACACCGATGAACATAAATATACAACCGACCATCTCCAAGGGAGTCAGCGTCTCATTGAGCAACAGATAGCCACCGATTACCGATACTACCGATTCAAGCGATAAGATCAATGAAGCAACGGAAGGTTCGGTGTTCTTCTGGCCGATGATCTGTAAAGTATAGGCCACACCTGTCGATAAGATACCGGTGTATAAGATCGACGGCATACTCTTTAAGATCATATCAGCCTGCATATCGTCAAACAAAAGAGCCAGGATCAAAGAAATGATGCCACCGGTAAGATACTGGACAAACGACAGCATGACACTGTTGACATCCTTGGCAAAGCGGTCGACAAAGATGATGTGAAGTGCGAAGAAGACCGCACTGCCGATGATGATGAGATCACTGACTTCAAAGATCAGCGATCCGCCGTTGATGAGATATAAGCCGGATACAGCCAGACCTAAAGCGATGACGATATTCTTACTCGTCTTGTTTCTGAAAAGGATAAAACCTAATATCGGCACAAAGATCATGTATAAAGAAGATATGAAACCTGCTTTGCCGCTTGTCGTATAAGCGATACCGATCTGCTGGGTAGTAGAACCCAAAAAGATCATGATCCCAAGCAAGATACCGCTTCTGATACATTTCTTATTGTCCATTCCGTGACGATTAAAACGCAAAAGAGGTAGTATAGACAAAGCCCCAAGCAAGAACCTGAAGGCATTGAATGTAAAAGCTCCGACAAGATCAGCCGCTGTATTCTGAAAGACAAAGGCAAAGCCCCAGATGACAGCGGTGATAAACAATACCAATTCACCCTTAAGATGTCGCATACCCATGTATTATAACCGTTTGTATGACCAAACACAAAGTTAGACTAAGGTTATTTTAAACTAAGATCAAATATTGATGGCTATTATAGTGGTATCATATGGACATGAAAGACATCAGAAAACTCAAAAGTATCCTCGATACTTCCAATAAGATCGTCTTTTTTACCGGGGCCGGGATATCCGTCCCCAGCGGAATACCCGACTTTCGATCGCAAAACGGTATCTACACAAACGACCTGAAAGCGGAAACGATCATATCGCATTCCTACTTTTTAAAAGACCCCGAAAGCTTCTATGCCTTCTATCGAGCCAAGATGTGTTTCCCGAATGCTGAACCAAATAAAGCTCACAGATGGATAGCCGGACTTGAAAAGGATGGGAAGTGTCTGGGTGTAGTCACGCAGAACATCGATGGTCTGCATCAGAAAGCCGGCAGCATCCACGTCGATGAGATCCATGGTTCTATCTACCGCAATCACTGTATGGATTGCCACAGAGCATATTCACTTATGGATATACTAAAAAGTGACGACATACCAAGATGCCCTGCATGCGGTGGGATCATAAAACCCGATGTCGTCCTGTATGAAGAACCATTGGATGAAAGAGTCGTCTATAGAGCGATCGACAAGATCATGCATGCCGATACTATGATCATCATCGGAACTTCACTGATGGTCTATCCGGCAGCCGGTTATATCCAATACTTTAATGGCGAAAATATAGTCGTCATCAATAAGGGTAAGACTGCTATCATGACCGGTGGTCTCGTGTTTGATGATGACGTGATAAAAGTCGTAGAGGAGTTGAATAATGTGTGTGAGAATAACTAAAGTATTACTGATCATCATAACGATAATCGCCCTTTCGGGATGTGAAGATAAAAAGACACTGAACATCAAAGACACTGTGATCCTGTTTACCAATGATCTTCATTGTACTGATGACAACGGTCTGACATATGCAAAGATCGCCCAATACAAA
>CASEHR010000098.1 GCA_949287785.1 uncultured Bacillota bacterium
GGGAGAAGGTCATCAGTAAAAAAGATCGCAATATCGCTACTTTCAAAGACTATGTGACAAGGATCGTCAAAGCCCTTAAACGTACAGAACAGGCACTGCATGTTGCCTGCCCTTGTTTAGAGTGCTTTATTGAAGAAGAAGTTACTTTTATAAGCAGTCAGGAACTGGAAGACTTATACCCTGAGTTCGATCCCAAAAAACGGGAAGAAGTCTTTACCAAAGAACACAAGACCGTCTGTATCACAGAGATCGGCGATGTCTTAAAGAATGGCAAGCCGCATGATCTGAGAGCACCGGATTACGATGACTGGCATCTCAATGGGGACATCCTTATCTATGATCCGATCGTCGACAAAGCGATCGAGATCTCTTCGATGGGGATCAGGGTCGACCGGGATACGCTCATCGAACAGCTTAAAAAAGCCCGGGCGACGGAGCGGATGAGTCTACCATATCACCAGGATCTGATAAACGGCCGTTTGCCGCAGACGATCGGCGGTGGTATCGGACAATCACGCATCTGTCTGATCCTTCTCAACAAAGCTCATATCGGTGAGGTCCAGGCTTCGGTATGGCCAAAGGGCATGTATGATGAATGCAAGGAAGCGGGGATCCACTTATTATAAGACCTACGGGTCTTTTTTATTGACATCAAAAATGGATGAAACTATGATATCTTACATGCGTAAAATACACGATCTGAAAGGTAAAGCACCCTATTGGGTCACGGTAGCGGCTGTTATTCTGACGCCGTTAAGTGTTTTTTTATTGGGACAGTATGTCTATTGCGGAGAATTCGGTCTGTATGGTTTTGGGGTCACCATCATCAACTACGTCATCATATCATTTATACTGTGGTCACTTATCTTTATCACCAATAAATACACCTTCAGTATCGTCTTCACCCATCTTGCCGTTTATATATGGTCATTGGTCTGTTTCTTCGTCCACTATTACCGGGGCAATCCGGTTTTACCATGGGATCTCACCGCTTTGAAAACAGCAGGTGATGTCATGTTTGCGTACCGGTATTATCCGACATCGGTGATGATCATCGCCCTTATCTACATCATCATCATCGCTTTTGTCGTCTTTTATACCTTTCCGAAAAGAAGCTTATCGATCAAAAAGGATATCGGTAATCGAGCTGTTGCCATGGTGATCGCCTTTTTGTGTCTTCTTATTATTTCCGACCCGAAAAGGATCGAGAGCTATGGGGCGAAGACCGATGTCTGGGATCAGGATAAAGCATATAAAGAAGGCGGTACTTTAGCGGTCTTTCTGGCCAACATCCGGTTTCTTGAGGTGGAGGTGCCGGAAGGTTATGACAGTGAAGCAGCACACAGTGCGCTCGATGAAGTCGACACGACAGACAAAGAAACGGACATCAAGCCTAATATCATCGCCATCATGAATGAATCGTGGTCGGATCTTGAAAAATACGACGGGCTTTCATTCAGTGAATCGGTCATAAGCGGAATCAAAGATATTGACGGCATCTATTTCAATTACGCTTATGCTTCGGTATTCGGGGCTGGGACAAGTGCCAGTGAATATGAATTTCTGACCGGTAACTCAATGGCTTTTCTGCCATCGGGTTCGATCCCCTACCAGCAATACGTCCTTGATGAAACATCATCGCTGGCTTCGATCCTGAAGGCCCAGGGCTACGATACCAAAGCCTTTCATCCGGGAGACAGGGGATCATGGAACCGGGACAGTGCATATCCGCTCATGGGTTTTGATGAGTTCAGCACAAGAGAGGACATGACTGTCGAGATAGAGGAAGCACATGGTGGTTATGTTTCCGATGCTTCTGACTTTGATCAGATCATCCAAGATTTTAAAGAGCACGACAGTTCAAATCCTTTGTTTTATTTCAATGTGACGATCCAATCACATGGCGGATATGAGGACAGTTCTTATCAGAATACGGTAAGTATCGATGGTCATGAAGGTGAATTCAAGATGGCAGAACAGTATCTGTCATTGGTCAAAGAGACTGATGATGCCTTTGTTGATCTTATCGATTACTTTGAAAATGTCGATGAACCGGTCGTGATCATCATGTTCGGTGATCATAAGCCGGCTTTAGAAGAGGAGTTCTATGATCTCTTGTATGATAATGGAAAAGAGGAATCGATGGCTGAATACATGGCTCGTTTTGAAGTCCCTTATGTCATATGGGCCAATTATGATATCGGTGATACCGATATCGGCAAGACCAGTCTTAATCTGCTCGGTCAGGCTCTGATCGATATATTGGGTCTTGATACGACGCTATACGGTCATTATCTTGATGCATTCAAGGATGAACTGCCGGTCATGTGCTTCCCCGGTTATTTTGACCATGCGGGTCAGGCTTACAGCCATCTTGAAACGAATGAATACACAGACATGATCAAAGAGTATCAGATCATCCAATATGATCAGATCTTCGATACCAGGGACCGGAAGTACTATTATGACCTCACCGGTCATTTAGATGATCAGGCATGACAAAAGGCATCTTTCGATGCCTTTTTAAGAATTATAGCTTGTGGAACTGGTCGACATTGAGGACGAAGATCGTTGCCCCGCCGACTTGAACTTCGACCGGGAATGATGCATAACGGCCAAGGTCATAAGCGGCAGTTGATGGAACTACCTCCGTTCTTCTTTTTGATTCGGAACCGATAAGTTCAATGGCGTGTTCGACTTTATCATCATCACAGCCGACGATCATCGTGGTATTGCCGGCTCTTAAGAAACCGCCAGTCGTCGCCAGACGCGTTACCTGATAATTCTCTTTGGTCAGCGCGTTGCTTACAGCGCTGCTGTCATCGTTAGAGACGATCGCTAAGATAAGCTTCATATGTGCTTCCTCCTTTGGTTACTTTATTTTAGCACAATGCTCAGGTGTGTGGCGTCACAATCAAAGGTTTTTACATCCTGAAAGAAACTGTTTGCATAAGTATCCTGATACTTTTCAATCTGTGAATAGAGAGGATGATCATACAGAAGATCAGCCAATCTGTATCCTTCGCCACTGAATAAAGCGATATTGAATTCACCTTTCAGATCAAACAGAGCATCAGATACTTCTTTATCAATATCATCACCTTCATATCTGCCAATAAGCCGGTTGGTCGAGTATATTTTAAAGTAAGCGCGGGCATTGAGATCAAAATCATCAAAGAAAGGATCGTCATTATATCCTTCAAGATCAAGATCGTAAGCTGTAAGATCGGCTTTATGATCTTTATAGTTCATAAGTGTATATTGATGGTCATATATGGAAAGCGATGAGAGACCGAAATCGGTATGGCTGATGGTTTTGATATCTTTGGTCATATAGTTCTGAGCGTGGATATGGCCGGAGATACTGAGCTTGATATCGTGATCGTCAAGGAAGGATAAGAACTCGTCATCATTGGTCAATACGTAGTCCTGGGCACCACCGATATCATATACCGGGTGATGCATAAAGACGATCACGTCGGTATCGGGCTCCTTGTCTTTCAATTCTTCCTCCATCCAGGCCATCGTGCTCTCTTTGATCTCACCGACGCTTGAGGGGGCAAAGGAAGTGTTCTTTTCGTAGGTATTGCTGTCGAGCATGAAAAGCCACAGATCTTCCCCGGCTTCAAAAAGATAGGATAAAGAGGATTCATCATAGCTTCTTGCTTCACTGTATCCGCAATCGGCATAGATCTCTTTGAAGGTATCGACATCGATCCAGTCACTGTAGTAGATATTGTCATCGCGGTAGTCATAAGCCATGATATTGCGCAGATCATGATTGCCCGGGATGACCAGAGGCTGGATGCCGTTATCCTTTAATTCTTTTAGTTTAGCAGCCAGCGTCTTGTGGCTGAGCTTTTCGCCATTATAGGTGAGATCACCATTGATGATGACGATGTCGGGCCTTATCTTTATCATCTCTTCGATAAAGGCATCGGTAAGCTCCTCGATATAGATGCTCAGCTTGCCATCGGAACCTTTATCAAGCGATTCTTCGAAAGTTTTGCCGTCTTTTAAAGAAGGATCGATGTAGTGGATATCGGTCGTCATGGCGATCGTTATTGCCGATCCTTTTTCTTTTGGCGAGTATGTAAAACTTGTACAGCCACTGAGAACTGTTACCAACAAGATGATCAGAACTTTTTTCATGGATCAATTTTAGCATAAACAGTGATATGTTACGGTAAGCTTTTGACCATTTAAAATCATCTGTTCTATAATTAGATGGTGAAAAGATTAGTCTTTGAAGTACTGGGTCTGTTTGCCGGCAATCTGCTTCTGGCTTTTGCGGTCGGCTTGTTTATTTTGCCTAATAATGTCTTATCCGGTGGTGTAGCCGGTATATCGCTGATCTTGCAGCCTTTTATACCTTTGGAGAGTTCTTTATTGGTCCTGATCATCAATGTGCTCTTATTGGGTTTTGGCTGGCTATGCCTTGGCACGAGATTTATGATCAATTCCTGTGTCAGCTCGATCTTATATCCGGTCTTATTGATGATCATCGAACACTTCTTTACACCACCGTCTGTCGATCCGCTTCTGGCGGCTGTCTTTGGCGGCATCCTTTCGGGTTTTGGGGTCGGTCTTGTGGTAAGACAGGGTGCCAGTACCGGCGGCATGGATATACCTCCTCTTATCATCAATAAGTACTTCCATTTTGATGTTTCGAAGGCTGTCATGGTCACTGATGCGATAACAGTGCTCGGTGGTCTTTACGTCTACGGTTTTGAAGAGGTCCTGATCGGGCTTGTATCGGTCTTCATGACCGGGATCGGTCTGAAACAGGCTCTTACCTATGGTGAGACCAGTGCTAAATATCTGCAGATCATCTCAAACGATTATGAGGCGATCAGTCAGGATATCCAGGATGTTCTGTCGCGGGGAACGACGCTGATCGATGCGGAAGGCGGTTATACAAAGGAGAGAAAGAAACTTCTTCTGGCGGTAGTAAGCGACAAGGAATATCAGCACGTCTTAGATATCATCAACAAGCATGATCCCACAGCCTTTGTGATCGTCACGCAAGCCAGTGATGTCCACGGGGAGGGATTCTCGGATATTGTTAGAATTTAGGTTGGAGGTTATAATATATAAGTTATGATTAGTATCAGAGATGTTTCCAAGACTTATAAGAACGGTACCCACGCTCTTTACAACATCAACCTTGAGATCCAGGATCGCGAGTTTGTCTATATCGTCGGTTCGACCGGCAGCGGCAAGAGCACGCTGATCAAGATATTGAACGGGGAAGAGATCCCGACAAGTGGTGAAGTGATGGTCAACGGTACCAATGTCGGCAAATTGCGCTTTGGTAAAGTACCTCTGTACCGGCGCGGGATCGGCGTCGTCTTCCAGGATTACCGTCTTTTGCCAAGAAGGACGGTCTTTGAAAACGTTGCTTATGCCTTAGAGGTGGTCGATGCCAAAAAGAAGGATATCCGCGTCAGAGTCAGAGAAGTTCTGAAACTGGTCGGTCTTGAAGACAAGGCGACGAGTTTTCCGGATGAGTTATCCGGCGGTCAGCAGCAGAGAGTTGCGATCGCCCGTGCTATCGCCAATAAACCGAAGATCCTGATCGCCGATGAGCCTACCGGCAATCTGGACCCTAAAAAAAGCGATGAGATCATCCAACTTTTAGAAAAGATAAATAAAGAAGAGGAAACGACGATCCTCATCGTTACCCACGATACCCAGATCGTCCGTCATCACCCCAAAAGGATGGTCATGATCGAAAGCGGCCATATCGTCGCTGATCTCAATAAAGGAGCTAAGATCTAATGTTCAGAAGATTTTTTCGTCACATCAAAGAGGGTTTCTTTGGTGTATTCAGGCATTTAGGAATGGCTTTGTCCAGCGCCAGTGCCGTCATGATCACTTTGATCCTGATCGGCTTGTTCCTCATCGTCACCATCAACCTTTATGATATGACAAGAACTATCGAAGAGTCGATCTCGATCTCCGCCCTGATCGAAAAGGGTGATGAAGACAGTCATGAATCCATTGAAGCTCAGATCATGAAGATCGACGGCGTCAGATCGGTGACATACCGGTCGCCGGAAGAGGAGTTTGACTACTACCTTGAGACGCAGGGCAGTGATGAGCTCAGGACTTTTTATGAGGAATATCGTGAAAATAATCCTTTCAGAGGCAATATCTTAGTGGAAGTCGAAAGCGGCAGTCAGATGGCTTATGTCAAAGAGGAGATCATGAAGATCGCCAATATCGATGAGGTCGCTGACGGCGGCGCCAACACATATACGCTTCTGGAGATGCTTGACAGCGTGAGGCTGTTTGGCGGCATCCTGGTAGCAGCTTTGTGTCTTTTAGCTATCTACCTTGTCTACAATACGATCAAGATCACCATCGCTTCCAGGTCCGATGAGATCTGGATCATGCGCAATGTCGGTGCCAAAAACGGCTATGTGCGGGCACCGTTTCTGGTCGAAGGGATCATTATCGGCTTTTTAGGAGCGATCATTCCGATGATCCTGGCGGTCGCTGTATACTATTACATCTACGGTCAGATGGACGGCAGCCTGTTTGGTGCATTCTATCTCATCGAACCGATGCCGTTTGCCTTGTATATCGCCGGCATCCTGGGTCTTACCGGTATTATCGTCGGCTTTATCGGCTCATATGTCAGTGTATGCAAATACTTGAGGTTAAAACGATGAAAAAGCTTTTGAATGTCTTTCTAGTCATCTTTCTATGTGCTGTATCGCTTACCGGTATCACTGCTGAGGATTATGATTTCTCCGATACTGAGTATTGGGATGAATACTGTGTCGACTATCGGTTAGCAGGTGCTGATTCGGAAAAGTTCATTGCCTGTGCGGCATATCAGAGATATAAGATCCAATCAAGTCAAGACAGGATCGATGATCTCACTCAGCAGATCGAAGATCTGGAAGGTGATCTGCTAGAGTCTCAGCGACTCATGGAACAATACAACGCCGAGATCGAGGCTTTGTCGGTCGATATCGAAAACAAGCGGGTCGAGATCGATAATCTGCAGGATGATATCGATTATCTTCAGGATGACATCGATGAGCAGGAAAAAGAAGTCAATGTCCTGAATCAAAGGGTCCTGGACCGGATGGCTGCCGGTCAATCGACGATGCATTTCAACCCCTATCTGGATTTTCTTTTGGGTGCTTCAAGTTTTGAAGATCTGCTCAGAAGAGGATACGGTCTTGAGACCATCATGGCAGCTGATGAAGATATCCGGACTGAGATATTGGCGGTCTTGACCGATCTCAACGATAAGAAAGCCGCCTTGGACGAATCGAAAGAGCTTCTTGATCTTCAGCTTGCCTCGATGGAGCAAAGCCAAAATGATCTTGCGGTCATGGTCGAGTTCCAGCAGCAGGTCTATGAAGAGACAAATGTCATGATAGACGAATACCTGGCAAACCTGGAAGAGGAATATCAGAACTATTCCGATCTGGTCAGCCAAGCTGATTTAGCGGGACTTCCTAACAGTGAAGGTTTTATCAGTCCGGTACCCGGTGCATCGATATCTGCCGGGACCTGGTATTATCCTGAATCATTCGGTGGCGGTGTCCACTTAGGTGTCGATTTTGCGGTCGGTATCGGTACTGAACTTCTGGCACCGGCCAATGGTGTCGTCATCGTATCGTCTGATGGTTGTCCGACCGGTTATCTTGGCGACAGTTGTGGTACGGCTGGTGGCGGTGTCGCTTACGGCGGCAATCAGATCTATCTCATCGTCGCTGCCGGCGGCAGTATCTACGGTGTCATCTTCTGTCATCTTCTGGCCGGATCATTATTGGTTGAAGAGGGTGATATCGTCTTGCAGGGACAGGCTTTGGCGCAGGTCGGATCAAGCGGCAACAGCACCGGTCCGCATTGTCACATCGAGCTTTTCTATCTGGGTGAAGGAACGATCACCGATATTCCGGCTTATCTTGAACGCAATTATACCCTTTCCTTCAACTGTGGCTGGGGTTCTGCTGCTTTGAGTAGGCTTTGTGAAAACGGCGTCGGAGCACCTTGCCGATTGAAACCGGAGGATTATCTGGCTGAATAGATTTAAATACAGAACCTGATATTACAGACTGAAGACAGATGCATACATGATCTGTCTTCGGTCTTTTTTTGTGCTTTTTGATATGTAATTTTCTGTCTTTATGAAAGGTGAAGATCCTTTTGAAATGATCGGTTATACATCTTAAGATCGATGATACAGGCGTTTAATTACTTTGACAATTCAAAGCGGTGATTATAATATAACTGCTATGAGAGAAGAAAAAAACAACGAACAGGAAATATATCGGATCAAGCTGAAGAAAAAGCCGCTCAGTTCAGAACGCGAAGAGATAAGAGTGAAAAAAGCCGTCCGCAATCGTAAACTCATAACGGTCATCATCGCCGTCGTCCTTGTGATCATCGGCTTTGAATTCGGCCTTTTATTCGGCATATCGAGCACATCACGAAAACCCAGTGAAGGACTTGACAGTTCAAAGCTGGAAGAGATAGCTTACTATTTTGAGAATTATTGGCTTTATGCCGATGATTATGAAGATCTCACCACCACCCTTTATGATCAGGCACTATACGGAATGACGACTTTTGCGGATGACCCGTATACGACTTATGCCAGTGTTGATGATATGGAAGACTACAATAACGATATCAATGTTGAATTCGTCGGGATCGGGGTCACTTATCGTCTTGCCGGCAGCGGCTTTGTCATAACCAAAGTATATGAAGGTTCGCCCGCGCATAGTGCCGGGCTTGAACCTGGTGATATCATCAAGGCGGTCGATGGAAAGAGCACGGAAGGTATGAGTACACAGGATCTTCAGGATATCGTGCTTGGTAAAGAGGATACGGCGATCACTTTTGATGTTCTGAGGGATGGTCATTTGACGAATGTCGAGGTGGTACGAGGCAATGTCGACAGCTCGGTATACGCCTATGCTTTAGGCGATGTGGCTGTTCTGGAACTTTATTCTTTCGGTCTTGATACATATGATGACTGTGTTGAATATCTCGATGAGTTGAAGGATTATGAAAAACTCATCATCGATCTCAGGGATAATGGCGGCGGTTATGCTTCAGCTGTTGAAGAGATCGCCGGTCTGTTTTTGCCTGAGGGTTCGGTAGTCATGCGGGAGTTTGACAAGGACGGTAAAGAGATCGTCTCCAAGACTAATAGCAGTGTCTGCTATGACAACTTCAAAGAGATCATCATCCTGACCAATAGTAATACCGCCAGCGCTGCCGAGGTACTGACGATGGCTTTGAAGGAAGGTCACCCCAATACGCATACGCTTGGTGAGACGACCTATGGCAAAGGTGTCGTTCAATCACTTCTGACGCTGAGTGATGGCAGTACGCTGCGCCTGACTTCGATGTATTGGACTTCACCAAACAAGGTCTCGATCCATGAAACAGGGATCGATCCGGATTATGATATCAGACAGGATGATGTTTACTACGAGGTCTTCTATCCGCTTGCAGACGATACGGTTTTGGATATCGACAGTGTCAGCGAGTATACAAGGCTGACGCAGGAAGCTCTGGCTTATATCGGTTATGATGTCGATCGGACGGATGGGTATTTCAGCGAAAGTACCAAGAGCTGTATCCAGGCTTTTTTGAGCGACTATGATCTTGAAGGAGACGGTACGCTTGATAAGGAGAGTTATGAGGCGATCATGTCAGTCATGTATGGTCTGGCATATGGTGATCAAAGCTATGATGAACAGTTTATGGGAGCGTTAGAGATCATCGATGCGCAAGACTAATTTTCATACACACACATACCGTTGCAAGCACGCCAAGGGTCTTGACGAAGACTACGTCTTGGCGGCTATCGGAAACGGTTATGAAGTCCTCGGTTTTTCCGACCATGTTCCATGGCCTTACAAGAAGCCGTTTAAGACCAATACCCGGATGGATATGGATGAGCTTGACGATTATGTGCAGAGCGTCAGATATCTGAAGGAGAAGTATCGGGATCAGATCGAGATCTTGCTGGGATTTGAGTGCGAGTATTTTCCCGAATACATGGATTATCTTAAAAGGATGATCGAAGAAGTACATGCCGACTATATCATCTTCGGCAACCACTACTATCTGAGTGATGAATTGAACGAGTACTATGGTAAAAACACCGATCAGGATATCTTTATGGACCACTATCTCACTGGGGTGATCGATGGTCTTAAGACAGGACTGTATGCCTATCTTTGTCATCCGGATCTTTTCATGCGTGCAAGAAAGGTCTTTGACGATAAAGCCAGGGAAATATCGGAAATGATCTGTGCTTATGCCAAAGAGAATGACGTGATCTTAGAATATAATCTTGAGGGAATGCGGCAGAGTGAAGAGGTGAAGGCCGCATATTATCCATGTCCGGAATTTTGGCAGATCGCTAGTACTTATCATAATAAAGTCATCATCGGTGTCGATGCGCATGAAGCCGGATCGCTATGGCGAAATGACTATCGCAAACAGGCTTTACAGACGATCGAAGAACTGGATCTTGAACTTGTAGACGATATCAAAAGGAGGTAAAGATGGATCATTTTGAATTAGTCGCTCCTTTTAAGCC
>CASEHR010000099.1 GCA_949287785.1 uncultured Bacillota bacterium
GCGAGAATTGGACGCAAAAATTGAACGGCTTCACGAAGCGATGGAGGCCGCCGCCCAGACAGCGGTTGACGCTGAAAAGTGGATAGGTCTGATGAAACAGTATGTCAATCCCACAGAATTGACGGCTGAACTTCTGAATACACTGATTGAAAAAATCGTTGTCCACGAAGCGGTCAAAGGTGAGGACGGAAGCCGGGAACAGGAGGTAGAAATCTTCTACCGCTTTATCGGCAAAATTGATTAAATGACACCAATATCTTTAACTATGTGATACCGAGACGAATCTGCCGGATATCGATATCCTTATTCAATTAGCCCACTTTTACGATGTCGACCTTATTGAGATCCTGGATAGTCAAAGAAACAGTATGAACAAAGAAACAGAAGAAATGGCAATAAAAGTATCGGAAATAGAAAAGGAAGATAAAAAAGGATCACTAAAGTGATCCGTGTGTTATCGATTGTCAGTGCTGTCCTCATGATCATCAGCTATATTTTAAGCGATCGCCTTGGGACAAACGAAGTAATCGATGCTGCATATGGCTTTTGCAGCGGTTCTAATTTCGGCTGCATTGTGTTGGTCATAATCGTGACTACCGGGTTGATCAGCAAGATCTACAGATTCAAAAAACGCATAATGAAACTCGATAATCACCGTTAAACACTATTCGCCTTCTGTTTTTCTTCTTGGTAAGATCAGGTTGAGAATAACGCCGGCGAGCGCTGAAAGAGCAGTTCCGGACAAGGAGATGATATTTCCGATCGGGAAGATCGCTCCGCCAAGTCCGATGACCAGCATACCACTGGCAATGATGAGGTTTCGCTGTTCGCCAAGATCGACTTGATTATCGATAAGGACCTTAAGACCATTTGAAGCGATAACACCGTATAAAAGAATCGACATACCGCCAAGGACACAGGAAGGGATCGTCTCGATAAAGGCCGATACGATCGGGAATAACGAGATGATGATCGCTATACATGCTGCGCCGACAGTAACATATACCGAAGCAACTCTGGTCATACCGATAACACCGGTATTTTCACCATAAGTCGTATTGGCCGGACCACCGATCAAAGCACTTACCGATGTCGCTACACCGTCACCGATTAAAGTCCGATCCAGACCCGGATCCCTTAAGAAATCCCTGCCGCAGATCTTACTCAAAACAGTGTGGTCGCCAATGTGCTCGGAGATCGTGACCAATGCGATCGGCAACATTGCCAGGGCTGCCGGTAATGTCGGATCGAAACGATACTCCGCAAAAACACCACCGGTTGAAAACGGCAAGATGAATTCCGGTAAAGCGAAGATGCGTCCGTTGTTTATGACTTCCATGATCGGTGAAAAATCAACGATACCAAAAAGACAAGCCAGGATATATCCACCGATGATTCCGACTAAAAACGGAATTATCTTAAAGAATCCCTTTGCTTTGGTAGATACAAATGCCACCAGGACAAACGTGAACAAAGCGACGATGATATGTTTGAGATCACCCCCTTCAATCAAACCGGCATTGCTGACGGCTGACGAAGCAAGTCCTAAACCGATAACGACGATCATCGGGCCGATGACGATCGGCGGCAAAAGCTTATCGATCCAATCCTTACCGATCGCTTTGATGATCAATGCGACGATAACATAGATGACACCGATAAGGATCAGACCGGTCTGCGCCCCGCTAAGATCGCCTCCCATCGCTTCTACGGCGGTGATCGTAGCTGTGATATACGCAAATGATGAACCGAGATATACCGGAACTCTGAAACCGGTAGCGATCGCATAGATGATCGTTCCAACACCAGATGCGAACAGAGCTACTGAAACCGGATAGCCGGTCATGATCGGCACTAAGATCGTCGCTCCAAACATCGCAAAGACATGCTGGAAAGAAAGTAATATGCCCTTCCCCAGGGGCGGTCTTTCTCTGACATCCAGCTGTAATTCTACTCTTTTACTCATTTTCTCTAAACCCTCCTTTTGAAAACAAATTTCCAAAAAAAATGACCGGAAAATCCGGCCACTTTCTGACTTATCTCAACTATTCGACGTTTCGATACCTAAATTTGTTCTCATCGGGTTGTATGATAACACAATAAGCACGTAAAGAAAAGGGAAAATTTAACTTTATAGTCAATCACTGATAATCTCAGACTTTTAATAGTTCTTTGATGGAAAGGCATAGAAGATATACCTAATATACCCATCATTATTACATAACTCTTATGAAGCTAAAATGTCTAACCTTACATATTCGCTCATTTGCAAATGAATAAAATGAAGAGCCGGATACAATATACATCTCTTACGATATCTCCGAGAATAATATGCCTTATAACGACATCCCTGAGATCAAAACCCGATATATCTGCCTTTCCGCTTACATAAAAAGCAAACCGATGTTCCAAGCCTTTAATATGTCAATCTTTATGATGTGTCTCTTACACAGTCAAATACGCGCAAAAAAAACTTTGCATGAATCTTTTGCACGGTCTGTCATTCGTCACTAAAACGGAGCGGATCGTATTGAAGCTGACTCAGCGAAAACTTTACATGTCGAATTCTTTCATAATCGCTTCTTCAACCGACGAAACTACATAATCGGCACATCTTTTGACTTTCTCTTCAGCGTGGTCGATACAGTAGCTTCGACCGGCTAATTCAAACATCGATATATCATTATGTGAATCACCTATGACGATGATATCTTCTTTATCAACATCGTATTTTCGCGCCATCTCTTGGATCGAGATGCCTTTTGAACAGTTGATAGGACCGATATCGATGAGATCATCGTCACTGCAAGTAACAGACACCAGATATTCACGATCTATGATCGCATCTCGTAAAGCATCACGCAACGAAGGCGGAACGAATATCTGGATCCTCTCCGTTTTGTCTTTAGGATCCAGCTTATCAGGATCACAAAGTCTGATATAATCCCAACTCGGAATATATGTCTTTGCACCCGCTATCGGATACTTATCTTTCGTATTCCAGATCCATTCATTATTCAAACCCGTAGCTACCGATGCATCAAATTCATTCTCTTCAATAAAGTGACACAGATCTATATAAACCTGTATCGGTATCTGTTTTAAGGTCATCTCCCCCGAGGTATAAACGACCTCTGCGCCATTTGAACCGATGAAATCAGGCTTAAAGCCTAATTTATCCGATAACTCTTCGTAATGATGAATGCCTCTGGCTGTAGCAGCGACGAATACATTACCTTTTTCGACCCACTTTCTTACAGCTGTCAGATTGTCAGCTAACTGGTTTTTGTTAAGGACATCCTTTCTGGGATACAAAGTCCCATCTAGGTCACAAACGATCATTTTCATATAATGCTCTCCATAAGAAATAATGTTTTTTTCATCTATAGCAGCTAAATTCCGTGTTTTGAAGTCTAATACATGTGCAGATTCAGTTTAATATCACTCTGTATCCAAAGCGATAGTTATTTCTTTTGAATCGTAAAAGACTCTAACTGTTTCAATATGAAAATGGATAACGGTAAAATCTTTACCAAAGACTCCGTCATCATACCAATCGATAAACTCATCTCTCCATGATCTTAATATGTATTCATGCCTTTTTTCGATCTCGGCTGTCCCTTTCAACATAACACCGCTGACTGATGCTTCATCAAAGATATAACCGGTAACCATACTTGGCACAACCAGGTGTTTACTTAAGTCAGCCGTAGCGTCACTGTTGATCCATATATCACGATCATTTTCATGAAGATTGACATAAACGGCTTTGGATACGATATCACCTGCATCCGAATAGGATAAGACCATTATCTTTTTATCAGCCAACAGTTCTTTTAATACGGAATAATACTTATCCAATAGTTTTTCGTCTTGACCATCATATGGTATCCATTTACCTTTTTCCCATTTTTTGCAAGCGATCAATTTCATTTGAATGTCTCCCTTTTCTTTACACTTAAATATCGAAATACCGATGTGATTTTCACGGTAGAATCAGTACATATTCGAGTTGTCTTATACCCGGTCACCGATCGTTTTTGTCTTTCGATGTCTTCTTCTCGTCCTTTTCTTCTATCTTTTTAGGATCATCCAGTTCCACCTTTATGACGTTGACCTTCTTTTCATCGGCATCAATGACCGTCACGTGCAGGTGTTTGTATTCAAAACTGTCACCTTTGACCGGTATCTTATCACAGGTGTCAATGACCCAACCGGATACAGAGACGAATTCAAAATCATCTTCGACCTTTATATCAAAATATTTGAACATATCATCGATATCCTCATCGCCCTTGACAAGGTATGTTCGATCATCGATCTTCTTGTAGTATTCCTCTACTTCATCATGTTCATCGTATATCTCACCGACCAGTTCTTCTAAGATATCTTCCATTGTGACAATGCCAAAAGTTCCGCCATATTCATCAATTACGATCGCAAAATGGGTCTTTTCGGTCTGCAGTTGTCTCAGTAATGAACTGATTTTAATGTAAGGCGTGGTATAGATAACTTTCTTCAATTGTTTGCTGATGTCCTTTTTGGCATCTTTATTATAGTAGATATAATAGAAATCCTTTTCGTGTAAAAAGCCGATGATATTATCTATCGAATCGCGATATACCGGTAAACGGGAGTAGCCTGATTCACGATAGATCCTGCCTATCTCATCCAATGGCGTATCAACAGCGATCGCAACAACATCAACTCTTGGTACCATGATATCCTTGACATCGACATCATTGAATTCGATGGCGTTTGTCAA